>CAMAVL010000044.1 GCA_945861735.1 Chlamydia trachomatis | reverse complement strand
GATCGTCGATCATAAGTCGCAAAATATTAACAATATAGGGCGACTTATGATCGACGATCCGCGGGAGCTTTGGCGCGGTCCAAATTCCAAGTTTCAGGCCGAGTTGGGTATAACTGAAGATTTGGGTATATCAAATGAAGTTTTGCAATTCCCTCTAAAAGCAGCGCTATTTCTTAAATCCTAGAAACTGCCATTTCTAGGTCTACAGGTTTTCAAGGGAGTTTGTTGTAAGCTTTTACTGCGACTAATCGATCGTCGAAATTAATCGTTTGATGGGGAAAAATTTGATATGTCTCATGGCCTTTTCCGGCTATTAGGACAATATCCTCAGGAGTTGCCATTGTAATCGCTTGAGAAATGGCCTCTTCTCGATCTAAAATCACAATCGCTTTTTGAGGCTCTCTAAATCCCGATAGGATCTCATTGATAATATTTTGAGGCTCTTCATTTCTAGGGTTATCATTTGTAACGATGGCGCGATCTGAGCACTGCTCGACAATAGCTCCCATTTTGTGTCGTTTAGAAGCATCTCGATTTCCTCCACAACCAAATACAGTAATCAATCGACTTGGATTTAATTCACGTAACGTCTGCAATACATTTTTCAATGCATCATCCGTATGGGCATAGTCGACAAAAACAGATAGCCCTCCGACGCCAGCGACTCTCTCTAAACGCCCTGAAACCTTTGGGAAATGGGTTAAAACCTCTAAAATGCGCTCAAGAGGAATCCCACGTACAATCCCAACAGCTACTGCGCTTAAGCAATTGTAAATATTAAAGCGCCCCATTAAGGGGGAATGAAATAGATGGCGCTTTGAGCCGTAACACACGACAAAGCGCGTTCCAGAGGCACTTAAAACGATCTCTTCCGCTCGTAAATCACAAGGGAGATCTATCCCATATGTGAGAATGGGCACTTGACACTCCGCCACTATTCTTTCGTGCCAGAGAGAATCTTTATTGATAATCGCGCATTTGGGTTGAGTGGATTTGTGAGTGGATAAGGAGCTAAATAACACAGCTTTTGCTTTTGCATAGGCATCCATCGTATGGTGGTAATCGAGATGATCCTGGGTGAGATTTGTAAAGATCGCCACGTCAAATTCAATGGATTTTACCCGATTCTGATTGAGAGCATGTGAGGAGACTTCCATGACACACGCATCTGTCATTTCAGAAAGCAGCTTATAATTAGTAATGAGATCAGGTGTTGTTTGATTCGATGGAAATATATGTTGTCCGACGATCCACTCAATCGTTCCAATTAAACCACAGGGCATTTTTAACTGATCCAAAAGATATTTAACAAGGTACGCTGTCGTTGTCTTTCCATTTGTGCCTGTGATTCCCACGAGAAACAATTTCTGATCGGGAGAGTCATAAAATTGACGCGCTAATCGCGCTTCCATAGAGGGCACATCGGGATGAATCAGTTGAACGACTTGAGGAAAAAACGGGTCGTAGATATCCGTTAAAATAGCGATGGCACCGGCCGCTACAGCATCCGGAATAAACCTAGAGCCATTATGGGTTAATCCCTTTTTAGCAATAAATAAGTAGCCAGGAGCTACGGCCTTAGAATTGGCTGTAAGACCCGTAATCCCTATCTCTTTAGAGCCCCTAACGATAAGATCGGGGGTGTTTTTAAGTAATTTTTTAAGTTTCATAATCCGATTATATCTTAGGTCAAGGATTCCATCGAAGATAAAGTTCTCTCAATTCTTTGGTTTCTTTATTCCAATCCACTTTTTCCTCATTGCGCCTAGGATCCCCTGGGGGGTATCCATAAGGGTCATCCGGCTCAACACCTAAGTACTGCAATGTGCGCGATCCAATCTCTTTAAAAGCTGGGGCTGCACAATTGCCTCCCTGTTGATTTTTCCCAATACCTGGAATATATTTACATTCCGGTTCATCAATGACAATGAGAAGAACAAATTGAGGATCTTTTGCGGGAGCAAAGCCGATGAAGGTTGAAATGTGGTTTTTTTTGGAATAGGTTCCATTGACAATTTTTTCTGACGTTGCCGTCTTGCCCCCTTCCGTGTATCCATTGATATCTCCTTTGCGCGCACTGCCTCCCGTTTTGGTGACATACTTCATTGCTTTTGTCACTTCTTCTGCGATATCGGCATCGAGTAACCGCTTAAACGACTGAACGCGCTCGGGTCCTGTATTATCCAATAAGATTTCAGTGGTTCCATCTCGGTGATTTTTAATGACTTTGCGCACAATCGTCGGACGCACATCCATTCCCCCGTTTGCAATGATCGCATAAGAGCGAAGCATCTGGAGACTATTGACCAAAAGATTATGTCCAAACGCCAAAGAAAAAGGGGTTGGAGTCGACCACTCGAGAGATCCATTGGGATGCATTTTTCCAGGAAGGGGCAATAATCCGGGACTCTCTGATGGCAATTCAATTCCCGTTTTTTGTCCAAAGCCAAACATCTGATGCAATTCATTGCGATACCACTGTTCTCCCATCTGCTCGATAATGCGCTGCACGAGTCTTGCAACATAGATATTGGATGATTTTTGTAAAGCCATGTACATATTGAGGTAGTGATGGCAGCGGACATCGGAAATCGGTTTTGATCTCCCAGGAAAAGAACCGTTCGCTGTGGCGATCTTTTCATTTGGAGAAAACAAGGGGGGCTTTCCTCTCTTGACTAATTCTTTATTCGCTTTTAAAGCAATTGCCAGCGTTAATGGTTTGATCGTGGACGCTGGCTCAAACGGATCAGTTAGCGCTTTAATCTTGGCGTGCTCGAGAAGCGCTGGATCATTGAAGTACTTTCTATATTCCCCGGGTTCAAAAAAGGGATACTGAGCCAATGCAAAAATCTCTCCCGTGTGGGGATGCATGAGAATGGCCCATCCCGATTTCGCATTGGCATTTTTAACAGCTTTTTCAATCTCTTCTTCGGCAATCGCTTGGAGATAGTGATTGATCGTCAAATGAACATCGGCACCATCTTCTGGTGCCGCAAGAATTTTTCCCGTTTCTAAAGGATGTCGCGGCGAGCGCAAAATCAAGCGGCTCCCCTCTTTCCCTTGAAGAACGCGATCGAAAATAAATTCGAGTCCACCCGTTGGAATACACTGCCGGCTTTTCGTATCCCTCTCTTCTCTTACGGTATGCAAAACTTGGCCGAGCAACTTTCCAAAGGGGTAGGACCGCTTATAATCTTGAACAAAGAAAAGGGCATTCCGAGCAATTTTCTTAGATTTTGCATAAGGGAACCACCAATCTAAGATCGCATCTTGGGCTTGACGGCTCATCCACATGACAAGCTTTCGAGACCTGCTTTTTTTCACCATTTGTAAGCCAAGCTTTTCGTAATCTGCTTTATTCAGGCGCAAGATGGTTTTGAGTTTTTGGACGATCTCTTCACGACACTCTTTTGGAATGCCTTTGGGATCGACAAAAAGATGAAACTTAGGAACATCTACGACAAATGCCTGGGGTAGCTCTGGATGCCCTGATTTTAATGAATTATTGGAATAAAACAGACCCCTCTTAAATGGTTCTGTGACAACGAGCTGATGCTGCATTTTAGCCTGTTTCGTCCACTTCTCCCCTTCAATGATCTGAATTTTAAAAAACTGAATAATCAGACAAGAAAATAAGGCGAATACACATAATGAAACGCCGACTAAACGTTTGCGAGCCTCTTTTGAAGGGAGATCGCACAAGCGTTTTTGAACCATGATTTATTGTTTCGCTCCGATGGCAAGTGTGAGTTTGGGTTTGACTGAAGACACGACATGATCTGGCTCTTGAGGCTCTTGAACTGCAAGGCCTTGATTCATGACGATCACTTCTTTTGCCATGGGATGTTTAAGATGAGAAAACTCGCTCCGATTAGCAAGCGTCATTAAATGCTGAGGACTTTCAAAAAGGTCGATCTCATATTCTAACCGCGTGTTCTCTTCCCGTAAATCTCTAACTTGCTTAGCTAAAACGGGAATAGATAGACGCAATTTCGTCAATGCATTTTGCTGATCGACATACGAATAAAGGGTAAGCGCTAGAACAAAGATACAAATAAAAGAACGGATCATAATCCTAGAAACGGCAGTTTGAGACGGCAAATTGACGCAATCTTTTGAACCAGAACCTCTTCCGATAGGGGGACCCTTCACCGTTAGGGAATGTGCGCCCACTATCGAAAGAGGTTCTGATTCAAAGCCTTGCATCAATTTACCATCTCGAACTGCCGTTTCTAGGATAATATTTTTATTCATAACTATTTACTCTTATGTCTTCTCTGCAAAACGCATTTTAGCGCTACGCGAGCGTGGGTTTCGGCGCATCTCTAAAAAATTAGGCACAACCGGTTTCTTCGTTAATAATTTTAAAATAGGCGCTGGCGCATCTTTATCTTTTTTTGAAGGACGCATCGACGCTTGTTTAAAAAGCGTTTTAACAATTCTGTCTTCCAAGCTATGAAAACTAATCACTCCAATTCGACCACCTGGCGCTAATAATTCAATTGCCTTGGCAATCCCTTCTGCAATCACGTCGAGCTCTCTATTCACACAGATGCGCAACGCTTGAAAAATTAACGTCGCAGGATGAAATTTTCCCTTTAAAGGCGTTTTCAAAGCTGTAGAGATCACATCTGCTAATTCGGTTGTCGTTTCAAATTTTCGGTGCCTGCGCGCATCGACAATCGCTTTTGCAGCTCTTTTCCATCTAGGCTCTTCCCCATATTCAGAAAAGAGAGTGCCGAGCTCCTTTTCAGACCAGGAATTCACGATATCTCGGGCTGTTAGATCAGAAGTTGGATCCATCCGCATATCTAGCATCCCCTCTTTGGAAAAGCTAAATCCTTTATATGCTTTATCTAGTTGCATCGATGACACTCCGAGGTCAAAAAAAAACCATTTACTTTTTTTATTTTACGCTCTTTTAAATACTGATCGAGATTCGAAAAATTTCCGTGGATGAATTCGATCTTCTTCTCCCACGGCTTTAAATACTCTCCGGCTATTGCAAGGGCTTCTGGATCTACATCGCAGCCGATATACTTGACTATCTCTGGATGTGCGTCCAAAATCGCATGCGCATGCCCACCCGCTCCCACCGTGCCTTCAAAAAACACGCCTATTTTCATATCTGAAAAGAAAGATAGCATCTCTTTTTCAAGGACCGGCACATGCCCACGCTCTTTAGCTTCCTTCATCTTCTTCCTCTGTTGTTTCGAGAATCGCAAACGCTTCTTCAGTCAATCTCGCCAAATTCATTTCAGGATCTTTTCCCGCCATTAATGTATCGAGTTGACCCTCATAATGCTCTTTTGGCCAAAGCTCAATTTTATTCAATACCCCTGCAATGACGATCTCATTTTTAATACCGACTGCTTTTTTCAAAACAGACGGGATAATCACACGCCCCACCTTGTCGCACGTCGTTTGATGGAGTGTGGAAAAAAATAAAGTGAAAAACTTTTGGTACTTGCCCAGATGCTGCTTCGCCTGAAACTTAGCGACGATCTTTTGAATGTCGCTTTGTCTATAGATTGCAAGACAACCGCCTAATCCTAAAGCCAAACTAAATTCAAGTTCTCCCTCTTCAATCAAGCCAAAACGCATCGCCTGAGGAAGAACAAAACGCCCCTTCTCATCGAGTTTAGCAGCCGTTGAACCACTGAAAAAGAACTTGCCCATATAAATACGCCGAATGCATTCCCACTATTTCCCACAATCTAACATTCTAACCCAAACCAATCAAGATTTTTCGGAAAACACTGAAAAAACTTAAGCAAAATCACAATCTCAAGTAATTAAAAATCAGAGCACTAAACCCATCTTAACAAAAGTGGGAATCAGTGGGAATTCATTTTTCTGCAAGGTCAATTTTGAAATATTTTGTTGATATATTAAGGCAAAATAGGCAAATGAATGCTATTCAAGATAAGGAGTTCTACATGCCCCCACGCACGATTGATAATTTAGGCATCGACGCCTCCGCCCGCTATGCTGCGGATCAAAAGAAGATCGATCCAAAGGCCATTAAAGAAGGGAGCGGGATTCCAGCTCAAATGATAATCGATGTCTCCTCCCCTGCTTACCCGTCTGAAATGGAAAGATTGATTCAACTCAGCCCCACTCAAAATGTTTGGGCCAACTTCTTTATGCCCACCGCCTTTCTCGAACAAAGAGGACGCATATTCACCTTTTTGATTATTCCATCCCTTGGCTCAGATGAAAAAAGAGAGTCTCAAGCCCTAAAAATTTCAGCAAAACTCAAGGCGCTATCAGATAAAACGGAAGGGACAGCCCCTCAGAAAAAAAGTTGGCCGGAGCAAAAAGAAATCGAAGACAGGGAAAAAGAAAAAAAAACATTAATTACTCTTTTGGATACAATCAACTCCCTAGACAAGAGCCTCATTGAGATCAATGCGCGCAGAACACAATATCAAAAAGGTTAAACTAGAGGTCTTATGAGCAATGTTGAATGGCTATCGATTTTAGGCTGGTCTTTAGAAGAACTCGAAGACTTACGCTTTGTCGGCTACTCCTATATTAAACAAGGCAAATACGATATCGCAACAAGTTTTTTTGAAGCGCTTGTGATATTAGCTCCAGACTCCGTGTACGACCTCCAAACGCTTGGCGCCATTTATCTCCAACGCAACAACAACTTAATGGCCTTAAACTATATTGAGAAAGCGCTGAAACTTCAATCCAACCACCTACCCACCCTACTTAACCGAACAAAAGCGCTTTTTGCATTAGGCTACAAAAAACAAGCCCTGGCGCAAGCAAAAGCTTTGGAACATCACCCCGAAGAAGCGATCGCAGGCCAAGCCCAAGCCCTCATCCTAGCTTATAGTTAACGGCTTATAAAATCTTGTTGCGACCTTAAGCTTTTCGGTGTTAACTTGACGCCATACTCAATCTAAGGACAGCATGCTTACCCGCACCCCTCAAGAAATTTGGTCCCAGTTTTTAGAATTCATTGAAGAGCGCTGCTCAGCGACTGAATTTGCAAATTGGTTTGCTCCGATTAAAATTCTTGAAAGCGCCTCTGAAGAATTATGCTTAGAAGTGCCCAATATTTTTGTCCAAGAATACCTTCTCGATAACTATAAAAAAGAGCTCTGCGCTTTCCTTCCCACAAAATCCCCCAATGAACCTGCGATCTCCTTTGTCATTTCTCAAGCAAAGAAAACAGCAACTCCTTCTTTTAATATTTCAGTTCCTCAAGAGACCGTATCTGCATCTGCAACACCATCCGAGCTCAAACTCAACCCATCCTATACCTTCAATCACTTTATTGAAGGCCCTGCAAACCAATTTGTCAAATCCGCAGCCATTGGTGTGGCATCTCGCCCTGGAAAATCCTACAACCCCTTATTTATCCACGGCGGAGTGGGTCTTGGGAAAACGCACCTATTACATGCGATTGGCTACTACGCGCTAGAGCATCATAAAAAGCTTAAAATCCAGTGCATTACGACAGAAGGATTCATCAATGATCTAGTCGATAATTTACGCAATAAGTCGATGGATCGGATGAAGAAATATTACCGCTCCCTTGACATTCTCCTCGTCGATGATATTCAGTTCCTTCAAAATCGCCTCAATTTTGAAGAGGAATTCTGCAATACCTTCGAGAGCCTCATTAACCAAAATAAACAGATCGTCATCACAAGCGATAAACCACCGGGTCAACTCAAACTCTCCGAGCGCTTAATTGCGCGCATGGAATGGGGACTCGTTGCTAATATCGGCATTCCCGACTTAGAAACACGCGTTGCGATTTTGCAATATAAAGCAGAGCAAAAAGGCTTTCGTCTTCCGCAAAAAGTTGCCTTCTTCATTGCAGAGCATATTTTTAATAACGTGCGCCAACTCGAAGGGGCTGTGAATCGCTTAAATGCCTATTGCAGATTGATGGGACTTGAAGCTACCGAAGAAGTCGTTGAAAAAACATTAAGTGAGCTCTTTCAGTACTCCTCTCATAAAAAAATCTCCGTTGAAAATATTCTTAAAAGCGTTGCGACAATTTTTGACGTGCGCATTAGTGACTTAAGAAGCTCCGGCAGATCAAAAGATATCGCTTTCCCAAGACAAGTTGCCATGTATCTCGCAAAGGAACTCATCAACGACTCTTTAATGAAACTCTCATCTGCCTTTGGTGGAAAAACGCACTCAACACTTCTGCATGCTTGGAAAAAAATTGCAGGCCAAGTAGAAACCGATGAAACGCTCCGACGCCAGATCGATATGGCTCGGCGTAACTTAGAGGCTTAAAATGTTCAAAAAATTCGGGTCAACACCCGCCATGCAAGAAGATCTCACAGAGCGCCCTTACGCCCCTTTTTCTACAGATATGATGAATTCTCTAACCGCTTGTGAGGATCTCACACCTCAAGAAGAGGAAGAACCTGAAACAGTCATTGCCTCGAACGTCGAAATCGTAGGCAAGCTCACTTTTCAAAAACTGTTGCGCATCGATGGATCCTTTGAAGGGGAACTCATCTCCTCTGGGAAATTGATCATTGGCCCTACAGGATCTGTAAAAGCCAATATCAATTTGGAAGAAGCCTATATTTCTGGAAAAGTCATCGGGAACATCACTGTTAAAACACGTCTTGTGTTACGTGGGAAAGCAGAGATTACAGGCGATATTACAGCCCCCGTCATCAGCGTGGACGAGGGGGTCTCTATTATTGGCAAGCTAGCTGTTACTCCGCAATCGATCCAAGGCTTAGAGTACGACGCATCTGAAACGCAGGACTTCTAGTAGAAGACGGCATTTCCCTCCTTACCACCCGAGTTTGATCGCTTGGAAAATACGCCGGTTGCTCTGGTTCCTCAACCTCTACCATCGACACAAAACTTGGCGGACTAAAACTGAAGACTCTGCTACTAAGAGGAGATCTTTTCCGATTTACACGATCAACATTTCCTGGACTTGCCCCTGGAGTCTGAGGGGAGGGGGAATCCTCAATCGGCTCCAGAAATGCATAAGTAAAACTGGGCGTAGAAGGCGCCGTTTGTGAGTTTTTCTGAATAGATGCAACTAATAAATCCCGCGCAGCCTGGCCAACAATCTCTTTCCCCTCCCATGGACTCCAAGAACGCGTCTGCTCACAAGGTTTCTCAACAGATGGGGCAATCGACTGGAAGGGATTTTGCGCTTCCTTATACAAATAAAAATGTAAGCGGCCATCCACCCCAGTGTGAATCATCAACTCTCCAGGATGAACATTCACGCACTCGATTCCCGCTCGACACTCACCCTGATTGAACAGCTCAAGACATGCTCTTCCTTTATAAGCGCGATTAAAGAACAGATTGTAAGCATATTTTTCCTCAACCGAATGGGAGTAACGACAAGAAGCAGGAAGGCATGGTGACCCGAGTGTAACTGACCGACAAAAATATATTTTCAACGATAGACGTCTTTTAAAATCACAAACTTTCTGCGGACCTAAATTCTGCGTTTTAAATACCAAGGCGTTTATATTGACCATTAAATTGTGAGTATCGATCTCGCCTTTTCCTCTAATTTGATAATATCCAAGAGGATAGCACATTTTGGAATTAGCTTGATTATACTGAGCGATCGGCCGAACCACCGTGGGGCACTGTTGTGGAGTAGATATTAAAAAAATAGAGCTCATATTTATCTTCCTTGTTTTATTCATAAAAAGAAGATAATTTAACACAAAGACACAATTTAAATAAACAATCAATTAATATTTTACACAAATAGATGTCAGTAAAAGTTTTAATCTGCCATAATAATCATTAATTTACGAACTGTCTCTATAGAGGGCTGATTCAAAAATCTAACGCAACCCACTTGGAAGAAGCCTATATTTCTGGAAAAGTCATCGGGAACATCACTAGACCTCTTGCGTAACCTCATTTGCGTGTATTTTTAATTTTAATATTGAAACTAACTAACTTTTATTGATATTATATAGTAATAAGATTAACGATACGACGTTTAACTAACGGTTGTTACGTTGGATTGTTGAATTAATCATTTTACAACGCATTGGAGAATTATTTATGACTGCTATTCCTAGTGTTTCAACAACTACACCTCCGTCGATCTTATCACAAGTTGCAAATTCAAGCGACTTAGAATCAAGAACTTCTGCTGCAGTGAACATTCAACGGGTTTTTCGAGGGCATTTAGTTCGACAAGCGATGCAAGATTACCTGCATGATCTTTCTGGGCAGTATCATCACATGCGATCTAACGCGAGTCCAATTACCGATGGTTATGGAGAATTTCTCGTGTATCAAAGGACTGAAGAGTCGGGGAGGCGTCCCATTCCGAAAGAGCTCTACGATGTAGTCTATGAAACCATCCGTCAGTCTCCCCCTGTCGGCTCTTTTCAAAGTCGATCTTCATATATTCGAGGAGAATTGCAAAAGATCAATCCGGGCTTGGCTGTTGTTTTTCTCCCGCGCACTCTGTACGACTTGATCTACGTAAAGGCTTCCATTGATGAAGAGGTCCATAAGAAATCCATTTGTTCGCTTCAATATGATGGGGTAATTGAAGGGCTACGAAAAGACAAACCAGGAGAACTCCTTCAAATAGCCAAAGATTGTTGGCATGTTTGCAAGTTTACAGACAAATCAGGCCCTGGCGACGATGAGGATCTTCTGCGCATTTTAAGCTTCCGCTTGAATGAGTTGGCTCTAAAGGAAATCCCCGTCGTGCAATTCCTTACAGGAAGTCAAATTATTGATTGTACCGAGAGGACGTTAGCATTTTTCAAGAGCCATCAGGAAACCTTCCCTGATCGCTATTATGCTGGGGCATTTAATGCGCATTGTGGCGCTCGAGGGGGCGCAATTAACTTTGGTCTTACCCGTTCTATGGGCTGTCGCACAATTTGTTATTCGATGGGAATTGGAAATGAAAATGATGCGCAGATCGTTCGAAATGCTATCGCCTTGGAATGTAGTAAAGCCGCTCAAAATGCATTGATTCTGTATAGAGCTGAAGAAAATAACAAGCGAGGAGAGCTTCCTGACACAACTCAAGCAAGTTTATCTTATGGAACCAGTTTATTTGCTGGCGCATTTTTCGATGGCACAGCATGTGTTTTCCATTACACTATAGACAAAGCGCGAGATACTTATGCTGTCGTGGTCCCATTAGCAGATAGTAGCTCCCCTTTTTTTATTCCTCGTTCTCACCCGATTATGCAATTATTTTCAGTTGGAGAGTATTTTCACTCTAGATCTGTACTATCCAGTGAGGCTCAACGCGGTGAATATATTAGAGGAATATTTTCTTCACCCGATCGAATCCCAGATGCTCTTTACTCAAATTTCAATGCCGCCACTTTGCGCGCCAAGCTGCAAAAGTATCATTCCAAGGCTGTTTCTTTGACTCCGTCCGATCGTTCGGCGGATCGAGCGGCTGTGAGGGCGAGAGACGGATGCTCCGTGATGTGAGGGCATAAGGGATATTGCCGGGAGCTGCGGTTCGGTGCTGTTTTGCGTTGATCGAAATCTGACCATGCTTTATATACTGCAGTCGGCCTGAAACTTGGAATTTGGACCGCGCCAAAGCCCCGAGGATCGCCGATCATAAGTCGCCCTATATTGTTAATATTTTGCGACTTATGATCGACGATCCGCGG
>CAMAVL010000043.1 GCA_945861735.1 Chlamydia trachomatis | reverse complement strand
TCTTTGATCTCTGGTCAGATGATGGTAGCCTTTTGGCATATGCCTCCTTCTAGATGTTCTTTTTGGTTAAAAAACACCATAGAGGTTGCAGCCATCTCTGACTACTTTAAATTTTAATCTTCTTGTCGCACTTCACTGTTGAATGGGCCATTTAAGTAGCATGAAGCAAACTAGCTAACCTGTCCAGTTTTCGGGGTCCACTATAGTTTTAAAAAAGATTAGAACTTGAGCGGAAGCCTATTGCGTGAGCGCCAGTAGAGGGAGCTGCCGAGGATGGTGATGAAGGCTGTTCCCAAGATGATTCCGCGGGGGAGGTTCATCCATGGGTAGGGAGGCTGATTGGGGGTTCCCCAACGGGTGCCTGGGGGCCAGAAGATGAGAGATGGGGCACCACGGAGGTTGGATTCGGGGACAAATCCAAACTCGCGGCTGTCTGCGCTCATTGCGTGGTTATCGCCTAAGACTAGATACATCTTGGGGGGGACTTGGATTCCATAGTGGCGGATGAAGTCGGCATCGAGCGATCCATCGGTTTTAAGAGGTGGGCCGGAATCGATGAAGGGGAGGTAGGTGTTTTGGGGGGGGGATGCTACTTGGCTCAGCGTTTCCCTATTCAAGAAATCGGTTAGCGTTGGGTCATTTTTGAGGAGAATGGGCGCACCTAAAAGGTAGAGGTCGCCGTTTCGGAAATAGGTATAGCGTGAGGGGGTAAGGGTTTGATGTTTTGTTTGAGGGGTAAAACGGGTGTCAAATTCGATGCCGATATTGTAGAAGAGTTGGAGCCGTTCTGGATCGAACTGGTAAAGGGGATGAGAGGGGGGGAGTTCTTCGGCAATCCCTTTCCATTTTATCTTGTAAGCTTTTCCGTAATAAAACTCGTAGACTCCATTGGGGACATTTGGGAGATGGGGGAGAAAGATGTTTTTCCCTGTGAGATTAGGTGCGGTTCCAACCCTATATGCAAAGCCGTTTTTTACTTCGAATCTCGCTGTATACATCTGGTTAAAGAGCTCTTTGAGGTGACTCTCTTGCAATGGAATAACTGAAGTGCTGACGCCAAGTTTAGGACGTAATCTGCCGGATGGATCGCGAATAAGTGTGGTAGATGCTAAAGAGGGGTTGTGTTTGATTTCGAGGTAAAGGGGTGCATTTTCGAGTTTTGAGGGGTCTTGATCGGTAAAGAGTTTCACTTGTTGGCGCGTTAAGAGCCGCGTCATTCCAAAGTTTTTAAATCCCCATAAATCGGAATAGTTTTTGATGAGAGGCGCATTAGATGCGTGAACTTCTTTTAAGGGGAGCATCTCTCCCGTCGCTTGAGATTTAGCATTTACGAAGAGCTTTGCAACGGGCTCATTCATTTGATAGACAAAGACGGGAGAGAATACTCCATTCACAGGTGCTGGAGGAATGGAATTTTTCCGTTCGAAGTCGATGAAGGGAATATGCTCGATCTGATCAAGTGTTGCCTGTTGCAGTTCGGAGGAGATATCTTGGTCGTTGCTATCTAGGCCAAAGACTTTTCCTCCGTAAAAATAGAGAATATCGCCGGGTTTTCCAATGAGGCGTTTGATGTATTGTTTTTTTCCAGGGAAGAGATAGAAGTAGAGGGTGTCGACGTCGGGGATATCCATGTTCTCTCCGGTAAAAATGAGAATGGAGTCGCGCTGAACTAAAGAGGGATCGAAGTAAATGTGTTTGGGCGTAAGGGGTAGATTAATGCCAAAGGTCGTTTTAGAGACGACTAGGTGGTCTTGTTCTTTGAGAGTGGGTCTCATGGAACCCGATGGGATCTCATAAAATTCAAACCACATCTGGCGGACGACAACGGCGATGCACAAGGCGAAAGCAAGTGCAAATACAAAATCGCGCATTTGATCGAAGGGTGTTTTTTTAAGATATGTAGAGCAGAGTGTTTCCGCTTGTTGGCTCAATACAGCCGCTTTTTCTTTGTCTTTATTAAGGATCTCCGTTTGCAAAGCGGTGAGTGTTTTTTGAACATATATCCGATTCTCTTCTGTCAACTTACTTTTTTTGCGCAAATACAAATGGTAGACATGGCGCAACAGCGTTTTCGATTTTTTCAAAGAATAAGGGTTGCTAGAAAATAGGGGCATTTCGTCTCTAAATAGTTAAATTCTGCAGTACTCTACGGGATTTAAAAAATTTAACCAAGAAAATAATTTTAGCTATTTTTGTGAAGGTCGCCTAGGCACAGGTCCTGAAATGACAGAGTGGAGATGTGATCCGGAATCGATGGTGTGGAGTTTGAAATTGTAGTGGGAGCTTTTTATCTCAATCCAATGTGGGAAGGGGAAAAGCGGCGTGTTTTTATTAAAAAAGAGTTCGATATGGCAATTGGCAAGAAGTGTTCCATCGGAGGGCCAAATGCCTTGCCAGACTTCGAATTGGGGTTTGGATATTTTTTTCCCAGCGATGATTAAAGGGGGATTCCAAACAGCTCTTTGATCGGGCTCTCCCGCTTGGGGTTGGGGGCCAATTTTGTGGCGCTCTCTATCCGGGATCTTTTTTAAAGAGAGGAAAAGGAGCTTTGCAAGAAATTGTTGCGATTCATCTAAAACAAGCCATCCTTTTTTGCTGTGGGAATAACATTCGATCAGTTTTCCCGTTTCTAAATTAATTTCATATAGAGTCCAAGAGGTGTGACCTGGGGCTTTGGCGTCGATCCAGCTTTGCCAGCTCATTGTTTTGGAATCGATAAATCCATCTGGCAGAGTGATCTCTTCGAGGATTAATGTATCCAAGGTAAGGCTGCGGATAAAAAGAAGAGAGTTAGTTTTTCCCTGATCCGTTACAATAAAATCGCCAATATGGGCTTTTTGAAAATAAGTTTTTAAAAGGGTAGGCGATTCTGCTATAAGAGGGCAGACAAAAGTCGAGATGGCAGCTGTAAGGGAAAAGAAAAAAGAGCGCATAGATTGATTTTTCGTCTCCAACTGCCGTTTCTAGAATTATAGCGGATCATCTAATATCCTGGGGAGGATAAATGTGTATCAAAGGAATTGTGTTTCATTTTTTTTTAGGAATTGTTACTCTTTTTTGCGGAATTCAGGTTATCGCTTTAGAGCCAGTACTAGCTCAGGAGAGCGTTGAGGAAATTGATGCAGAAATTGACCGCCTAACCGATTTAAGCAATCGCTATAAGTCTGCAGCTGCGCGCCATGAAAATGATGCCATGCGCTGGCAGTTCACGCAAGAATATAAGCAAGATGCGAAACGGGCATTTGTTCAAGCGGATAAGGAACGGGCACTTGCAAAAAAGCTCGACGAACAGATTAATGCTTTGGAACTGCATAAAGCGGAACTACTTAAGAGAGGCTCATGACTCATCAGACAGATCATCTTCACGAACTCTATCGGGAATCACTATCCCTTTTAACGGATCTCTATCAACTCACCATGGCTTACGGCTACTGGAAAATGGGGATGGCAGATCAAAAGGCTGTGTTTCATCTCTCTTTCCGTAAAAAACCTTTTAATGGGGAATTTGCAGTTGCTGCGGGATTGGAAACGGCTTTAAATTTTATCGATAATTTTCAGTATAGCCCAAGTGACTTAAAGTACTTGGAAGGTCTTAAGGCAGGCGATGGAAAACCTTTATTTGAAGTAGAATTTCTCGAATTTTTAAGAACGCTCTCTTTTCAGTGTGATATCGATGCCCTCGAAGAGGGAACGGTTGTGTTTCCCCATGAACCTATTTTGCGCGTCCAAGGCCCGATTTTACAAGCTCAGCTTTTAGAGAGCGCCCTTCTTAACATCATTAATTTTCAGACCTTAATTGCGACTAAGGCTGCGCGTATCTGTTGGGCTGCAAGGCCAGATCCTGTTGTGGAATTTGGGGTGAGACGGGCCCAGGGAATTGATGGAGCGCTATCAGCTAGTCGAGCCGCTTTTATTGGAGGCTGTGAGTCGACCTCGAATGTGTTAGCTGGAAAAGTATTTGATATCCCCGTGAGAGGAACGCATGCACATAGTTGGATTATGGCCTTTGAAGATGAGCAGATCGCATTTGAAAAGTATGCGGAATCAATCCCGCAGAATTGCATTTTCCTCATCGATACATACGATACGATTAATGGGGTAAGGAAAGCGATCCAAGTGGCCTTAAAGATGCGTCAAAAAGGGGTTGAAATATTCGGTGTGCGCCTAGACTCTGGCGATCTTGCCCATTTGAGTATTTCTGTGCGCAAAATCTTAGATGAAGCGGGATTTCCAAAAGTTAAAATCATGGTGAGCAATGAACTGGATGAATTCATCATTAATGACTTAAAACACCAGGGCGCCAAAATCGATATATGGGGTGTTGGAACAAATCTCGTCACGAGTAAAGACCAATCTGCTTTAGATGGGGTCTACAAACTCTCTGCTATGGAAGATGTTTCTGGACAATGGCAATATAAAGTCAAGATTTCTGAGCAGCTCGTTAAAGTGACAAATCCTGGGATTTTACAAACGCGCCGCTATTTTGATGCAAATGGGAACGTCGCAGATATGATTTATGATATTCATTCTACATTAGAGGGAAACTCTCAGTTTGTGCATCCGCTTGATCCCACTCAGTGGCAATCCATTCCTTCAAATATGCAATATATCGATTTACTGATTCCTGTTGTCCGCCAAGGCAAACGCGTGTATCGCAGTCCTCCGTTGGAACAAATACAGAAAAAAGCGCAAGCGGATTTAGCTCGGTTTCATCCGGGAACGCGTCGATTTTTATATCCCCAATCTTATTTTGTGGGTCTAGAAAAATCCCTTTATGAAATGAAATTGAATTTGATTCGAGACCTGAAAAAGAAGTTAGGAAAATAAATATTGAAAACAGCATTACTCATCCTCGATATGCAAAATGATTTTATGATAGGCGGCCCTCTCGGCGTTCCTGGAACCAATGAAATTATTCCTGTCATCAATGCGCTCATCCCCAAATTTCCCCTCGTGATCGCAACGCAAGATTGGCACCCTGCAGATCATTTGAGTTTTACTGTAAATAATCCAAAAGATGGGCTCTGGCCAGTGCATTGCGTCCAAGGAACGTCTGGAGCAGAACTTGTAGAAGGACTCCACCAGGATCAAATTACAGCCATTTTTCAAAAGGGGCAAGATAGAAATGTCGATAGCTACAGCGCTTTTTTTGATAATGCGCAGCAAAAGACAACTGGGCTAGATGCCTATTTGAAAAAGCGCGGCATCGAAAAATTGGTAGTCGTTGGAGTTGCAACAGATTATTGCGTTCTCTATTCCGTTTTAGATGCGCTGAAACTTGGATTTTCTGTTGAGGTGGTTCCCGATGCTTGCCGTGGAATTAATGTTGGTCCAGGCGATGAGCAAAGGGCTTTTGAAGAGATGAAAAGGCTCGGGGCTTTTATTTATTAGTCTTGTCTAATGTGACTTTATCAAGGTAATGCGCTAATAGATCGGGCTTGTTCTTAAGATAATGCCGTAACCCCTGTGTCATTTCTTTGATATAGGGGATGTAATTTTCTGGTTTTTCTATTCCCTCTCGTTTGATGAGATCACCTATATCGATGTAGATCGCTCTGTCTGGAAGTAGCCCGTAGTTCTGGTGAAGGACGGGATCATTATGGATATACCCCTTTTTACATGTTGAGAGGATGAGGTCGAGGATATTTGAAATGACGGCTTTGGCATCTTCCATTTTATTTTCAGTGATGCATCGATCTAAAGTAGGATAAATGAGCTCTGCTTTGTGCTGCACGATAAAGGTGACTTGATCAAGTGGAATGCGGTGGCGTGCATGGGAAGCGTCGATGAGTGTCACTGTGCGGTGTAATGTGGATGTGGGGTTGAGGTGGAGGTAGAGAAGGCCGGTTTCTTTTTTAAGGTGATCAAAGCTGTCTTTGTAACTTTGGAAATTGTATTTGAGTTTTTGGGTATCTAGAGTCTTGATTTTTTGTCGCTTTTTTCGGTAATCGGAAAGGGGATGGGTAATCCATGAAAAAATACGCATGTGTGTTGGAAAGCGGTGGAATTTGATCACATAGTTGCGATCTTCACTTAAATAAGCAATGCACCGATTGCCTTTACCTAAATAGTGAAATGCTTGGGATAGAATGGGATCGAGATCTTCAGTTTGGGGTGAGAGTTCCCATGTAGGATCGGGTTTGAGGTTAGAGAAGAGGAAGTGGGTGGAAAAGTGGTGGTTATGGGTGAAAAAAAACCGATCGATGCGGGCAAGTGTTACAACAAAGAGGGAGCAGATGAGGGCAAATCGAAGTGTGTTTTTCATAGGTATAATTCTACCCCGAGCAATATCTTTAATGCAAGAAAACTGGAAACCCGATTGACTATTTTCAACGAATATGCGCTGTAGGTAAAAAAAAGGAGGCCTATGTCAATTAGGCCACTGAGCTCAAACTCAATTAGTCAAAATCCATTCAAGGACGCACCAACAGCGCTTGGCGAAGTCGCTACCTCTCGGGAAAAAGAACCCGAAGAAAATAGTCAGTACTGTATAAAGGCTGTGCGGCATATGGCTTCAGCTAATCTGCTTTTTTCTGCCTCGAGATTCGCAATGCGGGCAAGAAGCTGCTCTACGCGCTCAGCTACGTTGTCCTCCATCAGAACCTCGTCATCATCAATCTTGACTTTTCTTTTAGCCATGTTGGCCTCCTCTATTAAGATTTCTTCTGCATCAGCGCTATCTAGAGCGATTCTTGCCTCGCTGCCAGCCCTGGCGTTGTCTACAATGCTCAGGTGGTTGTATTTGATATTGGTTTGACGGAAGTTGTATGGGTGGCCGTTATAGCTTCCCTCTTCCGGGATTAGGTCGACGGTGTATCCTAAAGAGAGTTCTTTCCGATTTCTTTCGGTCACGTCCTTGACACTCGCAAGATCTGTAATCAGCAGATTGGAAAGGACGAACTCACCGTCTTGAGTCACTGTTTCCCCTGTATAACCAATGGCAAGACGCTTGGCATTTTCAGCCGAGACAAGGCGTTCTTGAGGATGCCTATTTGTCACAGGAATCATTTTCATGCTTTCGAGGCTGTCTACTTTGAAAACCTCATCGGGATGGCGCAATTCATTGCGAATCGTCCCATCGGGGTTTTTATAGAAAAAAACACCGGTACGGGTAACGATCGCATTGGCTTTGATGTACCCTTCATCGGTGATGAAGGCATCTCCCTTAACTTGTCCACGATCAAATCGAGCTACATCATTTAACTTCATTTCCATACCCAAAAAATGTTAAATCACAACATTTTCAATACTAATCCGTTGGTTAGCTGGATGGTTGGGTAGATGGGTGTATGGATTGCTGGAAAGTTTGTTGTCTGGGTCTAAATATCCAAGAGTCCTTCAAGAACTGGAACGGCTACACATCGGCAGTTGATGTCAGTTCCCGGATTTCCAGTATCCTTCGGTGGGTCATCCCAACGAAATCTCTTTCCATCATGGGCTCTGTGGGTAGGCCGCACTCTTTCGTCGCCAGCCGTTTGCCAGATGTATTCTTCGACACCTAATTCTTGCTGCCTGAGTTTGGTCAGGCTCGCATTCAATTTTGATGTCTGGTCTCTCGCGATTAACTTCGCGCGCCGCCTCGTAATTCCGAATCTTTCTTGGATTGCTTGAGTCATTGAGTGAAATCTGCTTCCTTCCTGCAGCCCTCGTTCGATGATCTGTGCGACCTGATCGAGTTCTTGTGCTGGAAGAGAGCGGATTAATTGAGCATTTTGGCTACCGAACAGTTTTAACTGATCCTGAAGCCAAGGCTGGTCGATAAAAATATCAATCCCAAACACGGAATTGTTGATTCTGTCGAACTGCCTTTTATTGTACCTGGCGATCTGTACGCCAATTATTTTCGATTCCGCTATGCTTTCTTCAACTTTACCCTTTATAGCGTGTATTACAGAATTTATCAATCTTTTTAGTGTATCTGAAAAATCATCGCCCCTTGCAGCAGAGGTTGGATAGAGCTGTTCTACCTCGGAAATCAGAGAGGGGAGTGCGGGGATAATGATCTCCTGAATATGCCGCTTCAGCTCATTGGTCAGAGAAAAAAGAACCTTCATATATTCCCGTTCTTGGGAAGATGGTGGATGCCATTTCGGCGGCTTTTTGAGCTTGGCCGGTTTTCCTAACCGCCTTTGCCGGATTTTTTCCAGTTGATCAATCGAAACCATGGATATACCGTCATGCGAGATCGGATCCCTGTCGGCATGAAATCTGGCCCAATGCCAACAGGGGGAGCTTCCTGCGCCTTCTTCTCTTTCTCTAACTCAGAAATTTCTTCCGGATCAAAGCCAGCCTTCCGTCCTTCCAGATCCACTTCCGTATTCATCGACAAGCGATTGCCTCCGAAGCGTGAAACCGCCACTTCTGCTGGATCGAGTACTCCGCGATCAAGATAAATGGCGTCAGTCTCCGCAACAATTTTTCTAACGATCGCCTCTTGTTCCTCAGTGTTTTGCCAGAGGGGAACAAATTGAATCGACCAATTTTCTGGCTCAACTCCAGCAAAAGGCCCATCTTTCGAAAGCATGATGTAGCGCGTCAGCTTCTCCAGCATTGGCTTGAGCTTCGATTCCTGTTCCTGTTTGACCATGTCATAAAAATTCCTGACGTCGTTATCGCCCGTAGCATTCATTCCTGCCGCGCTTCTTCCGAAGAGCAAGGATACGGGAACGCCAGAGACCGCAGATAGAGCCAGCATAAAGCGGTCGAGAAGCTCAGGGATGCCAGCGATATTTGTTGTTGCTTTTTCATATTTCTCCTCCGCATCCAAGATCATCGTATTGGTTGCGCTTTTGGTAAGATTGAGCAAGTCCAACCGCTTCATCACCTGGTTATCTGCACACTGGGAGGCGATTAGTTCGGCAAGGTTTGGGATCGATAGGGTGTAATTGACGAAGTCCTGCATGATCAGCCCTGCAGTGGCAAACGCTGTCGAATAATTGCGGAGTTCATCGTAAATCGATTGAATCAGTGGATCTCCCCATCCGTGGCGCAACTTGTAGCAGAGGGAATGGTACGTCACATCGGTCTGGGAGAGTTATCAGCAGAGAACATTCGTCGGGCTCATAAAGTCCACCCTATCACCGCCATCCAAGCGGAGTATTCTTTGTTTTCAAGGGAAGCTGAGAAGCGCATTATCCCACTCTGTAAGGAGCTTGGAATTGGGTTTGTCGCATGTGCTCCAATCTGTAGAGGTCTTCTCAGTGGAGGCATAACCTCATTTCATGATCTAGCGCCTGACGACTTTCGCCGAAAATTTCCGCGATTTGAGTCAGAGAATTTGACACACAATTTGAAGATCATCTCGGCTCTCAAAAAAGTGGCACAGCACAAATCTTGCTCTCTCACACAACTGGCGCTGGCATGGGTCTCTTCGCAATCAGCTTCTTTCATCCCTCTCTTTGGGACAACTCAGCCCGCGCATCTCATGGAGAACATCAAAAGCGTGGAGATCTTTCTTACGCAAACAGAGATCGATGCGATTAACGAGATCGTGTCGAAGGGCATCGTATACGGGGCTCGTCACCCGGAGACGGTACAGCCACTCTACAAAACAGAGTGAGTGTAAGTCGTTGATATTCATCTTGATAAGATCAATGTAAAATAGGGAAACAGCTGTTTCCCTAATAGAAAAACCCGTGTTACAAAGCGGATTTATGGGGGTTTTTAAAAAAAGCTTGTCAATAGCCGCTAATATAAAGATTGGATTGATCTAAATAAATTTGGTATAATTCTGGTTAAAATTTAAAAAACTAAATGAGCGAGCAAGCGTTAATACAGCAAGACGACAAAGGGATGAGCGGTCAAATTGTCAAAGCAATCCAAAATAGACATAAAAAGAAAATCAAGGCCACAGTCTATCTCACTGAAGAGGCAGAGCAAGCCTTTACGGAACTTTATATCCATCGCCTCAGAAAAGACAGGAAAGTAGATCGCTCAACAATTGCCTGTGAAGCGATCCAGGCTTTGTTCGAAAAGGAAGTGAGAAGCGAGTAATGTAACAGAAACGCCCAGAGATGACGAATGGGTGTTTCTGTTACATTTATTAGAGCCTTGTCAAGCCGGTAAGGTCATACGTTGCGTCGGTAAGCATCAAGAATGCGCCACTCAGAGCATCCACGATATCATCGTGGCCTCCTTCGGGAAAGTTCTCGAGTTCCCTCAAGAAATCCTCGTTCCACGGCGCCTGCAAAATTTTGATATTTCCCGCCTCTGCCTGCGATGAAACGGGGAGGGCCCTTGTGACTTTATCCTGCGTTGCTTTGAACGTTTTTACATTATACCCTTGGAGCATCCTGACAAGATAATCTGCTTCACTCACCCCTGCCTGGCCAGGATCTTGCTTAATTCCAATCCGAATTCCAATACCATCCTGGCTGGCCGTATTTTTAATCGTCGTTTGGACGCCTAGAGGGCTCTGTTGGATTCTAACCATGTCGGTGACATACAAGATGTTGCTTTTGTCCTTTTCGAGTCGAATCCCAACGGTATAATCGGGATCATTGGTCTCTGTCTTCATAGGTATTATGACCTCGACTTTGTAACTTTTTCTGAGCGCATCTCGCTTGAGAGAGTCTCTCAGGTGTAAGAGGGAGTTGCATAACTCCATTCGAGCCAAATTCGATGATTTTTTCGTTGGATTCGGATTTCTCGCAAAGTGCCTATGGCCAATAGGATATGTCACTTTGCGAGAAACCGAACCAACAAAAAAATCATCGAATTTGGCTCGCGAAGCGAGTTTTGCAATTCCCTCTATAACCAATGTTTAGATAAAAGCTCTTTGGCTGTATCTAAAAAAACACCCGCATCTTGATGGAGTGAAGAGAGCATTTCTTGTCGATGTTCGAGCAATCGAGGGTTGCCTTTGAATAAAAACCCCATGAGTTGCTTGAGCTTGTTAATGCGTAGTCGCATGGATGTATCAGAAGCTAAGCTTTTAAGAAAGACATCAAAATACCCCATCAAATCCTCCCATTTAGGAACGTAGGGCATTTTAGAAAAATGGGCGCGGATTTGATGGAAAATAAAGGGGTTGATGATGCTGCCTCTACCAATCATGAGACCATCACATCCTGTTGTCTTCAACATCTCTAGAGCATTTTCTACATTGAGAATATCTCCATTGCCCACGAGGGGTATTTTAAGAAAGGATTTTGCTTCTGCGATTAGATCCCAACGAGCTGGCGGGCCATACCCATCCACTTTCGTTCTGGGATGCAGAGTAATATAATCGATACCGCTGTCTTGAGCTGCGAAGAGATTTTCTTTAAATAATGAAATATCTTCATACCCAGAACGCATTTTTACAGTCACGGGTATCGAAACAGCTGCGGCGACAGCTTTTGCGACCTCGTGTAATACGTTTGGATCTTTTAATAAGCTAGAGCCTGCACCCCGACCTGTTACCGTATTAGATGGGCATCCGCAGTTGATGTCGATGCGAGGAGCTCCTCTCAACATAAGCTCTTGGGCCATTGCAGCCATTAATTCGGGGTCAGAGCCCATAATTTGGGCTGCGAGAGGGATTGGGGTAAGTTCATCTGCCGTATAGGCTTTGCTAAGTGATTTCACATGGGCGTTGACTGGAACTCTTAGGAAGTCTTTGACTGCTTCGTCAAAGCCGCCAATAGAGGCCATCGCTTTGCGAAAGCAGACATCTCCAACGCCTTCCATCGGAGCTAGTTGAAGATAGGGGCAGCCATAAGCATCTTTCGGAAGCATTGTAAGTCTTTTTTATATTGAGGGAGTTGCATAACTCGCTTTGGAGACCAAATTTGATGATTTCAACGTCGGTTCGGTTTTTCGCAAATTGACATATCCTGTTGGACATAGGCGATTTG
>CAMAVL010000042.1 GCA_945861735.1 Chlamydia trachomatis | reverse complement strand
GCACACGGGCACGGAGAAGAGGTTATGCAAGAGGTCTAATGTTCATCTATAGAATTCCCAATCGCTTATTATTAGATACTTATGGAGTGCATTCTGAAAGATCCGCTCCAAGCGATGAAGGTCTTGCAAAGCTGCTTTAGCAGCTAAAGCAGCAGCTTCAGGAGTAACAGGCTTTGCAATTCCAAACCCTCTTAAATTGACGTGCTTAACCCAAGCTTTTTTATTAAAGATGCTTTCCAGTAAAGGACATCTATATTTCAATTCAGACTCTTGCCATAAACGCCAATCGCCAGCAATGCTCTG
Source organism: Chlamydia trachomatis (assembly GCA_945861735.1). Lineage (GTDB taxonomy): Bacteria > Chlamydiota > Chlamydiia > Chlamydiales > Rhabdochlamydiaceae > CAMAVL01. The sequence continues at coordinate 11,607 of CAMAVL010000042.1, read as the reverse complement.
GAAGCGTTTGTTCACGCACGCGGCTTCAACTAATTCCCCTTGAGTTAAATAACTAAAGATCTTGTATAAGAGTTCATCTGGGATCGCCTCTATTGCTAAACTTATTGAACCCTCTTCCTTCGCTCTAAAGGTAATGCGAGTATAGACATGGGGATTAAATGAAGGAACCATTAAACTTTTCGTTAATTGACTCAGAGGCTCTGAAAGACTTCCAGAAATAAGTTCCCGAGAAGTAGATTGAGGAACCTTCCGTAAAGAACCTAAAGTTGGTATTGCAGTCATTGTTTTTTTACAATCCTCTTTAAATGATTCAAAATAAGATTATCACAATTAAATATGCCTTGGACTAAACTTCTCGAGGCACTCTTTGAAGCTTTCGCATATACCAAGCGCCACCTAAACAACATAACGCCCCCAACCCAAAAACCGGCAGCGGCCCGTGCCACTCACACAATAAACCACCGAGAGCTGGGGCTACAGCTCCCCTTAAGCCCAACATGAGAATATTGACTCTGGAGAAGGGGGCGCTATCTTCCTCTTTTGCAAATAATGTCCCTGACAAATTCCATAGAAGATGACTCCCAGCTTGTGCTACACCATAGATAATAAATGCGAGATAGAACCAATACATGTGATATTGAGAGAAGCTTAGAACAAGTGGAAAGAGAGCAAATCCGATTAAAATCATTTTAGTCAAACCCGTGATAGAGCCCTTTGACATCCCCTGTCTCCAAAACTGGGAAGAAAGAACAATCCCAACACCCATTAAAATCGAACGCCCTGTAACGATTTGTCCATGTTCTAAATTGAGATGATCGACAAAAAAAATCGACAAGCTTGGCGCGATGAGCATGAGGCCAAAGCCCCCCATCATAAAACCCCACTGAAAATGAGCAAAGTCGGGACGTGTTTTAAGTAACTCAAAAGCCTCTTTCCAAGGCTGGATGAGCCCATTTTTAACGACAGGCACTGACTTTAAGGCGGAATTTACCGGAATGGCTAATCGCATCTGGGTGACTACGCTACTCAATCCTAATAGAGCTGTGAGAGAACAGAGTATCTGCCACGTATAGGTCCCTTGATTTAAAAGACCTCCGATGAAGAACCCTAAGCAAATACTTTCTAAAAAGCTTAAAATAAAATAAAAAGTAAACGTTTTTTCTCTCGCCTCTTTAGGAATATTAATTTTAAGAATTTCGATCAAGGCCGGAATCCCCGACTTATTAAAAAATTCATACATGGCGCAGCAGAGAATCACATACCAGACACTATGCATCCAAGGGAGGAAGATAAAGAGGACTCTAGCTAAAACCCAGGCTCCAATGAGGTTCGAGCGAAGAGTGTGTTTTGAGTTATTAAGCCGAGCGCTCCAATAGAATGAAAACACAGGAAGCACTGGGCGCAAAGCACTTAGAATGCAAATCTGAAGAAGGGAGGCATTAAGATCTTTTCGTAAAATGAAGGGTAAAAGCGCATAGAGAAGCAGAAAGGGTTCATTGGAAAGGTTCATCCATAAAAGGGCCTTACGAGTCCTTTCCTGAAAAACCGATAGGATATTTTTTTCTCCCATAGAACTAGATCCTTAAAAGGCTTATAAGGTTACTAGCATACCAAAATGAAGGAAAAAAATCCTGAAAATTCCTAAACAGATTTATAAATAAATATTGAGGAAATTGCAAAAACCGATGAAAAATGACGGCTTTTGCAATTCCCTCACAGATTACCCTTCATATGGAGCTAGGAAAATATAGGGCTTTTTTTCGCAACTTCTTTTTGTTTAGCGGATAACATCTCCCTCATTTGGCGAAGTAATTGAGACCACTCCTCATCTGAATCCCTCTCGATCTGGATATGGGTATTTCCCATTATCTCTTGTTTGATGGCGTCTGATCCTGTGTGTAAAGGAATTTTTAAAACAGCTTTCATAAAAACACACCTTGTCCGATCCATTAGAGGCTGCTCCTTACCTCGAAAGCACGTTATAATTTTAATAGAGTGAAGTGGATTGAAAGGAACATAGCACTCAAATTCTCTAGAGTGGCCAAACTGCGATGCTGTGAATTTTTCAAGAAACTGCTGAAACCGCTCCTTAATTTCCTCGATTGATTCAACAACAAATGGACATATGTATTCTTTAAGGTCTTCTGAATCTGTTGGCAAATTGGACATCCTACACTCTGCTAATCTTGTCTGGAGATCGATCCAGAAGGGATTGGTTACAGGTATATAATTAAAAGTGTCTAAAGAACAACGCGATGCCATAAATTCTCCTTTTTTTTCTTGACTGATCTTTTTTCCATCTTATACTGAAGACCTCTCATCCATTTTAGGTCTTCAAAACACTATGGCAGAAAAATCGGAAAAGGCAACCCCAAAAAAATTGCGCGATGCGCGCAAGAAGGGGCAAGTTTCAAAATCACAAGACTTTCCTTCCGCTTTTACATTTATTGTATCGATTGCAACAACCCTTTTATGTACGACTTATCTCTATGAAATCCTAGCTGGATACATGGTTTCCATTTTCCGTCTAAGCAGCACCAACCTCGATTTAAAAAATACAGGCCTTGGCTACTTAATGGAAGCGATGATGGTCATTTTTAAAGCGAGTATGCCGATTCTTGTAGTCACAGTTCTGACAGGGCTTTTAATTAACCTCATCGTTGTAGGCCCTATGTTTTCCGCAGAGGCCCTAAAACCAGACATCAAACGACTCAATCCTGTTTCGAACATCAAAAATATGTTCAAATTTAAAACGATTTTCGAGCTTCTGAAGTCCATTTTTAAGATTACTGGGGCTTTAGTCCTCATTTATTCGGTTGTTTATTCAAGTATTGCTGAAATTGTTTCGACCGCCGCTTTACCCGTTATTGGAAGTGCGCAAGTCTTTGGGGATTTTCTATTTAAGGTCGTTCTTCGGGTTGGCATTTTCTTCCTAGCCATTGCCATTTTTGACTTGATTTTTCAAAAAAGAACGTTCGCCAAGCAGATGATGATGGAAAAATTCGAGGTAAAACAGGAATATAAGGATACGGAGGGGGATCCTCATATTAAGAGCAAACGGCGCCAGACAGCGCACGAGATTGCTTATCAAGAAGGCCCTCCCTCCGTAAAGCGCGCAAAGGCTGTGATTACGAATCCGACCCATATTGCCGTAGCGATTGAATATAACTCCGACACTGAACCAGCGCCCAAAATTGTAACCATGGGTCAAGGAAATATGGCCGAATTAATTATTAAAGCAGCCCAAGAGCATGGGATCCACATCATGAGAAATGTGACTTTGGCGCAAACTCTTTTTGAAAAAGGGAAAATCAGCGAATATATACCCGAGGAGACCTATCAAGCCGTAGCTGAAATTTTACGCTGGCTAGAGGGACTAGAATCCTTTGAGACTTCAGGAGCAGAGCTGTTTAAATGAAAAATTTCCTAGAAAAAACCTCCCGTATGCTTGGTGGAAACCGAGCGCTGACCGTTATCAATCAATCAAGTGATATTATCCTAGCTCTTTTCATCATTGTATTGATCATGATGATTATTATTCCAGTTCCCCCATTCATTATTGATAATCTCATCACGCTAAACATGACGATCTCCATTACGATATTAATGGTAGCCCTTTATGTTCCCAAAGCGGTCCAGTTGTCAATGTTTCCCTCTCTCCTGTTGATCACCACCTTATTTCGTCTGGGGATTGAGATCTCTGCAACGCGTCAGATTTTACTTCACGCCGATGCAGGTCACATCATCTTTGCCTTTGGAAACTTCGTTGTCGGAGGCAACTTCGTCGTCGGAGGAATCATCTTCTTAATCATTACCATTGTGCAGTTTATCGTTGTGACAAAGGGTGCTGAGCGGGTAGCAGAAGTAGCGGCTCGTTTTACCTTGGATGCGATGCCAGGTAAACAGATGAGTATTGATGCCGATATGAGAAGTGGTGTCATCGATGCCAATCAGGCGAGAGATTTACGCCTAGCACTGACCAAAGAGAGTCAACTCTATGGAGCTATGGACGGCGCGATGAAATTCGTCAAAGGAGATGTCATCGCAGGTATCGTCATTGCCATTATTAACATCATCGGGGGATTGATCATCGGGGTCTCGATGCACCATATGACTGTCCTCCAATCGGCTAAGACGTACACCCTGCTATCCATTGGGGGTGGCCTTGTCGCTCAAATCCCATCGCTCCTGATTTCCCTAACAGCCGGTATCGTTACAACACGCGTTTCTTCAGAAAAAAAGGATTCCCACTTAGGAAAAGAGATTTCAAGCCAGCTCTTGAATCAGCCTAAAGCAATTATGCTAGCGGCAGGCGTCGTCTTCATGATGTCCTTTATCAAAGGTTTCCCCTCTATTATTTTTATTGTCTTATCCCTTCTGATGGGAATTATTGGCTTTACCGTTTGGTACAATGGGAAAAAACAAATTGATAAATCCGCCGCTGGAATGACGACTGCTCGAGCAGAAACGGATGTTGAGGGTCATGCGGTGATCCGAGGTGGAGCCGATGACTATGCCTTGACACTTCCTGTTATTTTAGAAGTGGGTAAAAACTTATCCAACGCGATTCGAAAGGATAAGCAGGGAAATACCTTAATTGACGATATGATTCCAAAAATGCGTCATGCCCTCTACCAAGATTTAGGCGTGCGCTTTCCTGGCGTCCATGTGCGTACAGATTCTCCAACGCTAGAGCCCGATGAATATTCAATCTATCTCAATGAAGTTCCGATTGTGAGGGGGAAAATATTTGAAAATGCACTTCTCACAACAGAAAATGCAGAGACGCTGCGTCGTTATAACATTCCTTTTTCAACGACAAAAAATTCTATTGGACAACCGTCCGTTTGGGTGGACAACAAATTTTCAGACATCATTCAAAAAGCCAAAATTAAATTCTGGAAACCCCTCGATGTCATTATCTTACACCTCTCCTATTTCTACAGACAGCACGCGAGCGATTTCATTGGCATTCAAGAGGTACGCGGTATTTTGGAGTTTGTGGAAAAATCCTATCCCGATCTCGTTAAGGAAGTCACGCGTCTTGTTCCCTTACAAAAACTGACAGAAATTTTTAAGCGCCTCGTTCAAGAGCAGATCTCCATCAAAGATTTAAGGACCATTTTAGAGGCATTATCTGAATGGGCTCAATCCGAAAAAGATACCGTCCTACTAACGGAGTACGTCCGTTCTTCCTTAAAACGGTATGTCAGCTACAAATACTCTCAAGGGCAATCGGTCCTATCCGTTTATTTGCTCGATCCTGAAATTGAAGATATGATTCGCGGTGCGATCAAACAAACATCTGCTGGATCCTATCTCGCGCTCGATCCTGACTCTGTTCAACTGATTTTACATGCGATGAGAACAGTTGTCGTTCCAACTCCCGTTGGAGGGCAACCCCCAGTGCTCCTCACTGCAATTGATGTACGCCGATTTGCAAGAAAGTTAATCGAAGGGGAATTCCCTGATATGGCTGTTGTCTCCTACCAAGAGATCGTGGCTGAAATTCGGATCCAGCCACTAGGGCGCATCCAATTGACTTAAACCTATCAACGGTAGTTGGAGATGGTAAAGTGATGCAAGATTTTAAATCAGAAGCGCCTCCGATAGGGGGGGCACATTCCAAAATGGTGAAGGGCCCCCCTATCGGAAGAGCTTCTGATTCAAAAGATTGCGTCAATTTGCCGCCTCCAACTGCCGTTTATAGGTTAAAGGAAGTCCATGCCTGAACCCACCTCTCCAGTTAATCCAGCATCAGACGCCGCACATAAGGCCGCTCAAAATCAAGCTATCCAGGCATCTCTAGCCTCTCAAGAGGCAAGCGAAGACTCCTTTACCGAGTGGACAGACGATGGGGTGTTTTCAGCTAATATCATGCGTCGCTTTGAATCTCTTGAGCTCAAAGCCCGCCGCAAAGGTAAAGAAGAGGATGTGAACAAAGCAGAGAAAAAAGAGGAATTGATCTCAGAGATTGAAGGTGTCGAAACCGTTTCTGAAGAATACTCTCGTAAAAATCCCGAATTTCAAAATCGCAGCCTTCTCTTTTTGCGCACTAGACTATCCAAAGAAGATACTAAAGAGGACATTTTACGCAAAGTTCTCGAATCTTACCCCGATTATTCTCTTGCTGACGAAGCATTAGACTTTCTTCTAGAAACGACCTCTGGAGAGCTCTTTCAACAGGTCCGTCAAGCCAAAGAAGATCTCAATGCCCAATATGGCCGTGAAGTGCGCTCTGGAAGAAACATTGGAGAGCAGTCTCGTGAATTTTCAAAACAAGGTCTTGGAACGCCATCGGCGCTTCGCGATTTATATCGAGCGGTCACTGGAAACCCAAGAGATGCACAAACCCTTTTCACTGAACTGACAAAACAATTTAACTACGATAAAATGAAGTCGATCATCGATTTCATTCTCCACTCATTGGGTCAAGATCTCAAATCCAAGGGGCCCTCCATCGAAAGAGGAGAGCTCCATCGCCTCGTTTCCGAAGGGCGCTCAATGCAAGCTATTTTAGGAATCTTCCGCTTTTTTAAATCGCGCATGAATCTCATTGCCAATGCTTTTCAACGACTTGGTATTCCGCTACCGATGAGAATGAACTTTGAGCTGCTTGCCAAATTATTTATGGGCCTTCTTCAAGAGCGCTATCCCTCTCCCGAAAAAGTATTACAAATGGCCGCCCAGTTAGGTTTATTAGAAGAGATCTTAGGCCAAATCTGCGTTTACACTCAAATGCGCGACGCCATTCGGCAGACGGCGCCTAAACTCTTTAGGTCCGATCAACATCGACAAGATGTGTTAACAAGCCTCATCGATACAATTGAAGAGCTCGATGAAGAGATTGAAGAAGAAGAAGAAGAGGAGACGAAAGAATAAATCATGGATCGCTTTGAAGAAATTCTTAAAACTTTAAGTCCCCTCATTGGAGCTCCCTTACATCCAGATTCGAGAGGTGCCTGCAAACTCAATATCAGAAACCTCCTACATGTCCAACTCGAATTTAATCCCAAAGAAGAAACCATCCTCTTAGCTACTTTTCTCAAAGAGATCCCCCCTGGAAAATTTCGTGAAAACATTTTAAAAGATGCCTTAAGAGCAAACTGGCCCTACCCAAAAAATGGAACACTCTGCTACTGCAGCGAAAACAATCAGTTGACCCTTTTCACGTACGTTTCCATAATCCAGCTTACAGCTCCACACCTCTTTGAAATCTTAAATGCATTTATCGCTAAAGCAGAAAGCTGGAAAATAGCTGCGGACACAGGAAATACAGCAACTTTGATTCCTCCTGTTAAAATCGTATGAAAAAACTTGAAAAAGAACTCTTAAACTCCCCTTCAGGCCCTTTTTGGAAGCCAATTGGCATCTACCCCCACCACGGAATTAACCTCCCCCTCTCCTCATTGCATTCTAAAAATAGCTGCGGAATCGGAGAATTTTATGACCTTCTCCCCGTAATTGATTGGTGTCAAAAACTAAAGCTCGATGTGATTCAACTTTTGCCACTCAACAGCTCCGAATACGACCCAAGCCCTTATAATGCGATCGCTTCCTGCGCGCTCAATTTTCTCAATATCTCTTTACACTCCCTTCCAGAACTAGAACAACTTCCAAAGCTCAAAAAACAACTCAAAGAATTTAACCATCTTTCAAACATTCAACGACTCAACTACGCGGAAGTCCAAACCCATAAACTCAGTTGGTTGCGCGCCTATTTCGATGCTGTCGGAGACACCGTTCTAAAGAGCCACGAGACAAAAAATTTCATTTCTAAAAATTCCTGGGTAGAAACGTATGCCCTTTTTAAATCGATTAAAGATGATTTAGCAAATGCTCCCATATCCACTTGGCCATCTCACCTTAAAAACCCATCAGACGCTGAAAGAAAAGAACTCTTGAATGCTAAGCGATCTCACATCGATTTTCATATATTCTTGCAGTACCTCTGTTTTTCTCAAATGACTGCTGTCAAAAAGTACGCAAACGCAAGAGGCGTCTTTTTAATGGGAGATGTCCCCATCCTCTTGAGCATGGAAAGTGCCGATGTGTGGGAGCATCCCGAATTCTTTGACACCCACTTAACCGCCGGTGCCCCTCCCGATTTTTATACCCCAGAAGGACAATGCTGGGGCTTTCCCCTATTCCAGTGGGACGTCCTGCGCAAAGATCATTTCTCCTGGTGGAAAAGAAGATTATATTACGCCTCCCATTTTTATAATCTCTATCGGATCGATCACATCATCGGATTTTTCCGCATTTGGGCAGTCCCTCCCAACCACTCCTGTAAGGAAGGCTTTTTTGTTCCAGATGACGAATCCCTCTGGGAAGGACAAGGGCGTGAACTTTTGACAATGATGAATGAAGCCTCTCCAATGCTCGCAATTGGAGAAGATTTAGGAGTTGTTCCTCCAATAGTGCGCCCCATATTAGAAGAAATGGGCATCTGTGGAACAAAAGTCATGCGCTGGGAGCGCAACTGGGAAACCGATCAATCCTTTATCAACATCAAAGACTATCCACCGATTAGCCTCACAACACTCTCTACCCATGACTCGGAAACATTGCAGCTATGGTGGAAAACATTTCCAGAAGAAGCCACTGTCTTAGCCAAAGAAAAACACTGGACCTATGCACTTGATCTTACACTTTCTCAAAGGAAAGAACTCCTCTTTGACTCCCATCACACCTCTAGCCTCTTTCATATCAACCTGCTCCAAGAATACCTTGCGCTCTTTCCAGATTTGGTCTGGGACCATCCTGAAGATGAGCGCATTAATATTCCAGGAACCATTCTTCCAACGAACTGGACCTACCGCTTTCGCCCAAGTATTGAAGAGATCGTAGCGCACCCCGAACTGTTTCAAGCAATACAAGAAATCCTTTTTTCAAAAGAGCGCGCGCGCACATGATTAAATTACTCCTCCTACTCATCCTCGTTACAACACCCCTATTAGCCAAAAAAAAATTCAAATCAGAAGATAGAGTCCCACTAAACCCCTCTCAAAGCTCCCAGTTGTCTCTGAAATCATTATATAATACACTTGATCCCCTTTCCATCTCTCAGCATCTTACCTTTTATGAACTCTACCCAGACTCCACGGAAGGAAGAACTGCCCTCTCTTGCGCACTCAAACTCCTCAATAGCACAAATCTCTCCCTCGACTCCCAAGAGATTCATTTACCGAAATTAGACATCCAAGCCATTATCTCCCTTGTCACCCGTCAAGCCTTTGATCCTCCGGTACAATTGAGCGAAGAGCAATTCTGTTTCATCGATAAAATTTCAGCCCATTTATACAACCGCAAACTCAAAGGATCCACTGTTTGGAGCAAAGAAGAGGTTTTAAAACTTCCCTCTGAGGAAATCGATCTTTCTAGAGGACTACTCATCGATCAATTTGCAGCCTCTCCAAATGCTAAAGATCAGATCCGCCAATACGAAGCCAGCCTCGATTTAATGGCGCTTCAAATCCAAGCGCGCCTCTCTCCCAATGCGACCCATCACGACAAACTCAAAGAGATCAATCAATTCGTCTTTCATGAAATGCAATTTCGTTTTCCACCCCACTCCATTTATGCGAAAGACATCGACCTCTATACATTTCTCCCATCCGTTATCGATAGTCGCCAAGGCGTTTGCTTAGGTGTCTCCATCCTCTATCTCTGCCTAGGACAACGCCTCGACCTCCCCCTTGAAGTGATCACACCACCCGGCCACATTTTCCTCCGCTACCGCGATTTAGACACCATCGTCAATATTGAAACCACAGCTAGAGGCATCAACCTCGCTTCCGAATCTTATCTTGGAATCAATACCCGTAAATTGCAGATGCGCACCATTAAAGAAGTGATCGGCATGGCTTTTCAGAACCAAGCTGCCGTATTTTGGGGAAAGGGAGACTACAAAACCACTGTCGACCTCTACGAAAAAGCCCTTCCCTATCTTGAAGATGATCCTCTATTAAAAATGTTTCTAGGCTTAAATTACCTCTTCGTCGGCAAACACGCCCAAGGCACCAAATTACTCAAAGAAATTCAAGGCATGACCTTTGAAGAAGCGATTTCTCAAGAAACACTTCCCGATGATTACCTCAATAAAAAAGTCGATATCGACGGGATCAAAGCCGTCTTTTTACCCGTCGACGAAACCCGTGAATCCATCCTCAAAAAGCAAAAAGAGCTCCAAGCCATTCTCTTCCGCTATCCCTCCTATCGAGCCGGACTTCTCATGCTAGCCACCACCTGGATGCAACTAGGTCGAGGAAGTGAAGCGTTAGAAGTGCTTCAAAAATACCACAAGATCGATCCCAATAATTCCATTGTCGAATACTACCTTGCGATCAGCTGCTCCCAAAGACTCGACTACAACCAAGCCTGGGCCTTTTTAAAAAATGCAGAAAAAATCACCCTCGCAAGAGAGCACTACCCCAAAGCACTCCTTGCGATCCGCCAGCAGCTCCGTCATAGTTGCCCCGAGCCTTAGCTTGCAGTATATACCCAACTCGGTCAGCAACTTGGAATTTGGACCGCGCCAAAGCCCGGGGGATCGTCGATCTTAAGTCGCCCCATATTGTTAATATGGGGCGACTTAAGATCGATGATCCGCGGGAGCTTTCGCGCAGGTCCAAATCCAAGTTCATGACCGAGTTGGGTATAACACTTGTCAGTTATTCCTTATCTTATTATAAAAGCAATTTACACACATAAACCACGGCACCCCATGAAAAAACTATTCGTTATTGCAACACTTGGCGCTCTTCTCACTATTTCACCCGCCTTTGCCACGATTTTCTTAGATGATGTGATGAATAAAGAAGATCAAAAAAAAATCGGCATCGCAAGACTTTCTCCCAATCAAAAATTGCTTCTAGAAAACTGGATAAACCAAACATTTGTTCTTAAGACGGTCAGTACCCCTCAATCAACCGAACCACTGACTCTTTCCATGAACATGGATGAGGGAAGAAAACTGCAACTCTCTGATGGCTCTCTATGGGAAGTGGACCCGACTGATATTGTTCAGTCTTCCATATGGATGCTTCCAGCGACCATTATGATCGCCCCAAGCAATGACCCTGAGTACTCTTGCTTTCTAATCAATCAGAATTCAGGCGTCTCTGTGAAGGCCAGGCAAATCCCATAGACCTCTTGTACACCTTTATACTGTGGGGCGCCCCACAGTATACCTTGAGATAAGTCACCTAGTTATACTGCAGTCGGCCTGAAACTTGGATTTGGACCTGCGCGAAAGCTCCCGCGGATCGTCGATCATAAGTCGCCCCATATTAACAATATGGGGCGACTTATGATCGGCGATCCGAGGGAGCCTTCGCGCGGTCCAAATTCCAAGTTTCAGGCCGACTGCAGTATAGCCATTCTAGAGCAACATCCACTTCATCTCGCCATTTGTAAAGAGCTTTAATCTGTTCTCTCTCCTTTTTGTATTTTTCATTTTTGACATCCTCCCCTCCCTAAAGGAAGGAGATTCCTACAGCCTCAACCCAGGGTTGGATTGGTAACTTCGGCGGGTTCTTCCCCTGAGTTAGCCTTAGAGAGCTTTACGGTTAGTTCCGACCCATGCTCTTTTGGTCTTACAGTCTC
>CAMAVL010000041.1 GCA_945861735.1 Chlamydia trachomatis | reverse complement strand
TCTCTGACAAAGCATCCCCGGAGCCCTTCTCTTTTGAAGGGTTTCGGAGATTTACTGCTTAACTAATCCCCAAAACATCTCTGCTAAAAACACTGCTCTTATCAAGCAACAGCTGGAAATAACCCTTTGAAGAATCCATGCATTACCTCTGCCGGAGTCTTAAATCCAAGCACTTTTTTGGGACGGTTATTTAGCAAAGACTCCACTATTTGTATGGCTGCTTCACTGTGCAAAGAAAAGTCCGTTCCCTTGGGGAAAAACTCTCTGATGAGACCATTTGTATTTTCATTGGTTCCCCTTTGCCAAGGGGCGTGCGGATCTGCAAAATACACCTGCACTCCAGTAATTAATGTGAGTAATTCATGAAAGGCCATTTCCTTTCCACGATCATAAGTCAGGCTCTTTTTAAGTTCCTCTGGAAGGGAAGTAAATTTTTTCTTACAAGCTCGAAGGACAGCCTCCGCTGTCATATCATACCAAAGATGCACAATGAATGTGTAACGAGATAAGCGCTCTACCAATGTGAGAATGGCTGTTTTATGATCTTTCCCAACGACCAGGTCTCCTTCCCAATGTCCTATTTCTTCTCTTTTGTTAGCTGCTTCTGGACGATTGTGAATTGTTACCATGTTGCGAATTGTCCCTCGTTTTTCATTTTTGCGTGATCGCCTGCGCCTGCACTTTTTACGTCTCCTTAAACACTTGATTAATGCTCTACGTTTCAACTCTGTTTCTTGGGAGTAAATGTATTGATAAATGGCCTCGTGAGAAGCATTCATTGAAGGATCATCTGGAAATTGTCTACGTAACATTTGACTAGTTTGCTCAGGAGAAAAATGCTTTTTGAGTAAATAGTTTTCGATGTGATCTGCAAGCTGCCCTTTGACTTTTTTTTTGCCAGCTTTACGGGACGATTGTTTTTTTTTGGCATCGGCATCAGCCGCCACTGGGGAGTAGAGTTCTTTGGGTAACCAGATTCTTCTTAGCTCTCGGGAGATGGTGGATTTATTGCGATTAAGCTCTTTTGCAATATCTGATTGAGTCTTACCAAGAATGACACCTTCCTTCATGGCTTCCCGTTCTTCAACGGAAACTCTCTTGTAAATAGTCATAACGCCTCTCTGACAGCAGTGTTATAACATGTAAAATTTTATTTAAATTTTATCCAGCCCGGTTGCGTTAGGTTTTTGAATCCAAGGTATATATTGACGCCATGTGCGACTTTCTTGAAAGTGGAGGCCTAAGGTTGGATGTGATTAAAATTTGACCCCATTTAATCAGATAAGAAATTAGCAGGATAGCAGGATGGGGTGTGACAAACGCTTAGTTCCTCGCGTCTGTCATCGCTTTTTTTAGCGCTCATTTTGCGTGGACGTTTTTCAAGCTAAAGGTGAGAAAAAAATGCGCTGGAACAATTTAACGATGACAAACGCTTAGTTCCTCGCGTCTGTCACACCCTAGGTTTAAGCTTCTCACTTTAGGGATCGGTGTTTGATTGACCCGATTTGACTTCGACCCAGATATCGCGCACTTCTTGTTGGGGGAGGCTGTCTTGGAAAAATGCGTATTTATCAAAATTGGTTTCCGCATTGAGAAGAAGCTCTGCAGTAACGGGATCGACATGGGCTATATCTAAAGCATTGAGAGTCGCTGGGAAGAAACCAAACACTTCGAAGTGTTTAGCAACGGATTCAGGTCTATAGAGGTAGTTGATCAATTGATAGACGAGCTGATCGTTATTGGACGCTTTAGGGATGCAGAGATTTTCAATAGTGATGAATGTTCCCTCTTTTGGAACAACAAAGCCGATAAAGTCAAATAAACGCATGCTACGCCAAATATAGGAACTAGAGGCGACGACCAGTGCGCAGTTCTTTGTTGCAAGAAAATAATCTCCTCTAGAGTCCGCATAAGCCTCAACCCATTTGTTTTGTTTCATGAGGAGATTTTTAATGCCGATCCCTTGTTCGGAAGTAATGGATTTGCTCGTTCCGTATAAATAAAAGGAGGCGAATTCAACGGCTTCAATGGGATCGTTGGTCATGGTCACTTTATAGGATTGAGGATCGAACAGCATTTTCCAGGAAGCATCAAAAGGTTTGTCCTTAAAATACTCCTTATCGATTCCAAATCCATAGAGTTCCCATTCAAAGGGGATTGAGTAGGTGTTTTCGGGATCAAAAAAATGGCCAAGGAGATGTTTATTAATTTGGTTCCAGAAGGGGAGTTTCTTCTTGTCGAGCTCTTTAAGAAGGCCTTTTTCAATGAGGAGATTGACGGCATAATCAGAGGGAATGATGAGATCGTACCCTTTACCGCCAGTGGCTTTGAGCTTAACGAGAAGCTCTTCATTAGAGGAGTAGAAGCTCAGATTAATCTTAATTCCGGTTTCTTTTTCAAAATCAGCGATCAGTGAGGGCTCGAGAATATCTCCCCAGGCAAATACATTCAGTGTGTTTTTTTTGTAGGGAAAGATTTCCCATGTTGGCCAGTAGAGGGCTGTAGCAATGAGTCCTATCCAAAGAAGAACAATGCCGACACGAAGTGTGTATTTGCGGATCATATTTAAAATATCCGTGTTCTAGATTTTAAGGAAAAAAAGACTAAAGCCAACAAACTGCTTAAGACTAAAAGAACGGCAGATAGGGAGTTGACAATTGGCGATATCCCAGATCGTAGCATGGAGAGGATGTAAAGGGAGAGTGTTTGCGCGGAGCTTCCAGCGCAGAAGTAAGAGAGAACAAAGTCATCAAAAGAGATGATAAATACAAGAAGGCCTGTTGCAATGAGTGAGGGGCGCAGTAGGGGTAGGGTGACTTTAAAAAAGGTTTGGATCGGAGAGGCGCCAAGAACAAGCGAGGATTCGGTCAGGCGCAGGTCGAGTTCTAAAAAACGTGCATATAAAAGAGGGATGACAAATCCAAGGCCAAGGACCGTGTGAGCTAAGATCAGTGTTGTGATTCCAAGAGGGATCGATAGAAGACTAAAAAAACCGAGAAGTCCAACTGCTAAGACGGTTTCTGGGATCACGAGATTTCCATAAAACAGGGTGAGGAATTTACCGATACGGCCTCCTTGAGCAGCGTAAAAAATGAGAAAGACGCCCATTGTCAAGCTGATAAAGGTCGATACAACAGCGATAAAGAGGGATGTGTAGAAGGCTCTCCAAAGATGGGTTGCTTGAAAGAGCTCTTGGTACCATTTCCAGGTAAATTCTTTCCAAGGGGATGGGAACCCTTCTGTATTAAATGAAAAAACGAGGAGGACAATCATGGGAACATAGAGAAATAAGTAGGTGCAGCTGACAAAAATGAGGTTGGCAATTTTTCCAAATCGTCTTGTTCTAACCATTTTTTTTGCCTGGGATTAAACGGTTAATTAATAGATAAAAACCAATGGCACTAACGAGTAAGCAGATCGCTGCGACAACTGTGAAAGCAGCGCCTAAAGAACCTGTTTCATCGCCTAAGAGATAGCTTGAAATGACAGATCCGACAAAAACCTCTTTATTTCCGCCCATCAGTTCAGGGATCGCAAATTCTCCAAAGGAGGGGATGTAGACCAAAAAGAATCCTGCGATTAATCCCCGTTTACTTAAAGGGAGTAGGACTCGAAAAAAGGTTTGTCTCCAGCTAGCTCCTAAATCGAAAGAGGCTTCGATAAGCCGTGAATCCATTTTTTCTAAAGAGGAGTAGATGGGCATGACCATGAATGGTAAATAGTAATAGACCATCATGATCATGATGGAAAAAGGGGAGTTCAAAAAATGGATCGGTTGATCGATGATGTGAAGGGCTCGAAGGAAGTTATTCAGAACACCCTCTCGCTCTAATACAAAAAACCATGCATAGACATGAAGAAGAAAATTTGTCCAAAAGGGAATGATCAAAAGAAAGAGAAAAAAGTCTTTAAATTTTTTATTTGAGAACGCCAAGAAGTAAGAAAAAGGGTAGGCTATGCACAAACAAAGCAGTGTATTGGTAATTGCCAGGATAAAGGAAGATCCAATCACTTTGAGGTAAATGGGACGTAAAAAGAAGGTGATTTTTGAAAGGGAGATCCCTTCAAAGGCTCCGGTTTCTGTAAATGCAATAATACTAGAAAGGAAGATGATCGCAAGGGGACAATAGAAAAACAGGACTTGCCAGATCATTGCGGGGGCGCCGATCGAAAAAGGAAGTTCAGATGTAGGGGGTTTGGATGAATATTTGGCCATTATTTTTCTAAGATCACCACGTTTTCTTTTTGCCAGTATAAATTAACTTCATTGTCATAGTCGATCACTTCTTGAGGGAAATGCTCCTCGTTTTGTTCAAAGACTTGGATGCGCATCTGATTTTTTAAAAGGATATTGTATTGGGTGGATCTACCGTGGTAGACGATCGACTGGACAGTTCCCTTTAAAGTATTTGAGAAGTTTTTAACTTCTTTTTTAGAAATAAGGATCTTTTCTGGGCGCAGGCTGATCATCACTTCTGCTTTTTCATGCATCCATTCTTTTTTTTGAGGAATATCCACTCTAAAGCTGCCTAAATCGGCAATCACAATTTCAGGGCTCGTATCGATGTTGCGGAGGTATCCGTGTAAAATATTTGTTGTTCCGACGAATTTAGCGACAAAAGAGGAGATGGGAAATTCATAGATCTCTTTAGGAGTGCCGATTTGTTCGATTTCTCCTTTATGATTCATGATGGCCATTTGGTCTGCGACTGTAAGGGCTTCAAATTGATCGTGGGTGACATAGACAAATGTTGTTTTAAGCTTGTCTTGGAGTTCGATGAGTTCAACGAGCATTTTTTCGCGGAGTTTGAAGTCTAGCGCTGCGAGGGGTTCATCGAGGAGGAGGACGTCGGGTTCGTTGACAATAGCACGTGCCAGAGCGACCCGCTGTTGTTGTCCGCCGGAGAGCTGTGTTGTGAGTTTGTAGATGTGATCTTGAAGGTGAAACGCTTCTAGGATCTTTAAAACTTTTTGTTCAATGAGTATTTTGGGTATTTTTTTAAGTTTTAAGCTATATGCAACATTATCAAACACATTTAGGTGGGGAAAAAGGGCGTAATTTTGAAAAACAATATTGACAGGTCTTTTGTGAATTGGCCAGTTGGAGATATCTGTATCGCCTAAAAAGATCTGCCCACCATCCGCGATGTCTAAGCCTGCAATCAAGCGCAATAAGGTTGTTTTCCCACAGCCGCTAGGGCCTAGAAGTGCGAAAAACTTACCCGCTGGGATGCTGAGATTCACATCATGGATAATTGTCCCTCCATTGAGGGATTTCGTGAGCTTCTTTAACTTAATGCTTCTCATGTTGATCCTGGCTTATTTCTTGAGTGTAATTTTAAGACCTGATCGGTTTTATTGCATAGGATTTTCGTGTGTTTTTTTTTAAGCTCGATTTAAGAAGATTTTCCTGGTTCAAATAGGCGTTTATTTTTAAAATCAGGTCTTGATTCTAAAAAAGAGAGAGAGGATGGATCGGAAACGACTTGTAATTATTGGATCGGGACCCGCTGCCTATACGGCAGCTATTTATGCGGCAAGGGCTAATTTGGCTCCACTTGTCTATGAAGGTTTTTTTTCAGGGCCTGCAGGCGGGCAATTGATGACAACGACTGAAGTAGAAAATTACCCAGGCTTTCCGGAAGGGATTACAGGCCCAGAGCTCATGGAGCGATTTCGCTCCCAGGCGGAACGTTTTGGAACGACTTTTATGACAGAAGATGTGCTATCCGTTGATTTGAAGTCAGCTCCTTTTACGATTAAAGGAAGTTCTTTAACGGTGCAGGCGGATGCGGTGATTATTGCGACAGGCGCCACAGCAAAGCGTCTAGATGTTCCAGGAACTCGGGATGAAGAGTTTTGGCAGAAAGGGGTAACGGCTTGTGCTGTCTGCGATGGGGCTGCACCGATTTTTCGCAACAAAGAACTCTTTGTCTTTGGGGGCGGCGATACAGCTGTAGAAGAGGCGATTTTTTTAACGAAGTATGGCAGTAAAGTCTATCTTGTTCATAGGAGGGATCAATTACGTGCTTCTAAAATTATGTCAGATCGAGCTTTAAGCCATCCCAAAATTGAGATCATTTGGAATCATCAGTTAGTGCGAGTCGAAGGAGAGAATGTCGTGGGCTCTGTTACTTTGAAAAATGTGCAGACAGGACAAGATGTAAAAAAAACCGCAGGGGGTGTGTTTTTTGCGATTGGGCATCAACCGAACGTTTCCTTTTTAGAAGGACAAATAGAATTGGAAGCAAATGAATACATCAAAGTAGCTGCTAATTCGACTCAAACGAATATTCCAGGTGTGTTTGCAGCAGGAGATGTTCAGGACCATATCTATCGCCAGGCTGTTTCAGCAGCGGGATCGGGTTGTATGGCAGCCTTAGATGCGGAGCGCTATTTATCAGAACAGGAACATCATTCGTGAAGAAAACTCTTTTTCTTTTCATCATTCTTCCCCTTTGCGTGTATTCTCTGGATGAGAAACCGTGGCTGGGAGATCCTTGGGAATTTACACTCTCCTCTGATTTTACGTATAGTCGATATCGCAGAGTGCAAGATGCCGCTGTTCAGTTGCCGCAGGCATCAAATGATCGGCTCCTTTCTTTTGATTTAGGCGTAGCTCCTTGGGAGACGATCGATGTTCAAATGGAGGTCGAATTTGCCAACACTCCAAGGCAGCGCTGGGGATTGCGTAGTGGCGCTATACAGGCGCGTTTTGCCTGGATGGATGATATTTCAGGAGATCCGATCAGTTTAACAACGGGTGTAATTGTTCGCGGTGTTTCAGGGAACAGCCGGCGGGATGTAAGCTCTCCCTATCATGCTCCGCTTGATATGGAACTGAACGCTGCAGCTGGAAAAGAATGGTCTCAAGAGGCTTTTTTTGGAATGCGCACTTGGGGCCTTTTGGGTGTTGGCACCGGAAATCAAGGGATGCCTTGGACGCGTGCTATTGGGGCTTTTGAAAAAAACTGGGATAACCATCACCGTTTAGGCGTATTAACGGAAGGGTATTTCGGTTTTGGAACGAAGCATCACGCGAATACCGATCATTTTAATGGATGGGGCAAATTCCATCACCAGTCGATCGATTTAGGAGTATTTTATCAGTACCACTTTGATTTATGGGGAGATATTTCTCTAAGCTACGACTATCGTGTTTTTGCGCGCGTCTTTCCAGAAAACGTGAATTTCTTCACCCTTTCCTATAAACTCCCGTTCTCATTCTTTTAATTCTTCATCCAAATTGCAAACGCAGTGACATAGAGCTGGCAATGGCTAATCGAAATGAGAACCTGAGTGTCCCTATATTTCTCTTGGAGCTTTTGGGAGAGATGGACGGATGGCTTGCCGGCTGTATCATTGAGGATTTCGAGATCGAGCCAAGAGGCGTGTTCGCCAAACCCCGTTCCAAAAGCCTTAACAATGGCTTCCTTTGCAGAAAAACGGCCAGCAAAGTGGGGGATGGGATCTTTGTACTTTAGGCAATAATCCTGCTCTTTCATGGTAAAGAGTCGAGAAATGAGGCGATAGCCATGATTATCAATGCTGCTGCGGATTCTCTCGATTTCTACGATGTCGTTGCCGATTCCTAAAATGGAGTTTTTCTCAATGTTGCTCATCATCTGACTCGTCATATTCAGAATTTAAAGATTCATCATCGCATGCATTACAGAAAATCATTCTTCCAGAGGATGTATGCTTTACGGAAAGAACCTTGGCATCGATGATTTCTCCAATATAGTTCCCACCGCCATTAACAACAACCATCGTTCCATCATCGAGGTAGCCAACTCCTTGCCGCGGTTCTTTGCCATAGCGCTGAACTTTAATTTTGATATATTCCCCAGCTTGCATAAGGGGTTTAAGTGCATTAGAAAGCGCGTGAATGTTAATCACTTTAATGCCTTCAATCGCTGCCATCTGAACTCTACTGATATCGGCTGTTAACACATTAGAATCTAAAAGGCGTGCTAAGCGGATTAATTTAGCATAAGCATCTTTAATTTCAGGAAAATCAGTATCATTGAATCTTATGTCCAATTCAGAAATGGCCTCGAGCTTTTTAATCACATCTAGAGATCTGCGCGCTTTTGATTTTGCAATCTCATCACCGATTTCAGCAAGCGTATAAAGCTCTTTGATGATAAATCGGGGAATAATAAGTTGGTGATCGAGAAAGCCTGTTGCTGAGAGGTCGATAATGCGAGCATCAGAGAGGATGGAGTTGTCGATAATGAGATCTTTTTTCTTTTGAGAGATATGAGAGAATTTAACAAAGGGGATGCTGACATATAACTCATCAGAAGAGCGCAGTGTCATAATCGTACCAAGATAGGTTCCAAAAAGAAAGAGGGCGATTTTGATGATTTCAAGCGTTTCAGGTTGTAATAAAATGGAAACGCGACTGATATCGAGAACGGCATCAAAGATTAAAACGAGAGCTTGGCCCATGAGATAACCGAAGAAAATCCCAACGACCGCGATGTTAAAAGAGCGTAAATTAAATCGTTTGAACAAGATGTCAAAAGAGATGAGCAAAGAGCCAAAGACAACTCCTAGAAAAACTCCAATTAATGCATTTGTGTGCATCGATCCTACAGGACTTGAGATCATAAATATCGTCATGAAGAAGATGCTTAAGACCAGAAATAGAATGCGTAAAAATGCGAGTGAGATATTCATTGAAGCTCCTGTTTTAGGAAAGAGTGTAAAATTCAAGAGGATTTTTGTCTATTCATTCTCCGCTGATAACTGAGCAATGTGTTAGACAAGAGCATTGCAATTGTCATGGGGCCTACACCTTTTGGCACCGGTGTGATATGGGAGCATAGAGGCGCTACAGACTCAAAATCGACATCGCCGACAATTCTCCCGTCTTTCATTCGATTGATTCCAACATCGATCACAGTAGCGCCTTGTTTCACCATAGTGGCCTTTACAAATTCAGGTTGACCCATTGCAGCGACTAGGACATCTGCGGTTTTGCAGAGTGCATTTAAATTTTCAGTGAGGCTATTTGCAACAGTCACTGTGGCATTGCAGTGGGGTGCTTTTTGCATCAAAAGCGCAGCTAATGGTTTTCCAACAATAGTGCTTCTGCCGAGGATGACGACATGTTTTCCAAGAAGAGAGATTTGGGAATGGGTTAACAGCACTTGAATGCCAAGAGGTGTGCACGGAGTAAATCCATTAGATTCTCCAAGAAGGAGCTTGCCCATATTAATCGGATTAAAACCATCGACATCTTTTTCTGGATCGATGGCAGATAAAATGATCCGATTGGAAAGATGGAGGGGAAGGGGGAGTTGCACGAGAATTCCATCGATTGCAGGATCTTGATTTAATCGATCGATCTCTTTTAAAAGTTCTTTTTCAGAGATGTTTTCAGGAAATTCTCGGTCGATGGAGAAGATTCCTACTTCTACACATCTCTTTTTTTTCATCCGAACATAGCTCTCAGATGCTGGATTTTTACCAACGATAATAAAGGCAAGCCCCGGTTTTCTCATTTGTAGATGATCGATAGCCTCCCCAATTTTTTTCTGAATCTGAAAAGCCACTAGCTGTCCATCAATAATCATAAATCTCCATTGAGTTCTTTGAGCATTGCTTTATGTAAGAGTCCATTGGAGGCGATAAGTGTTTCTTGACAAAAGATCTTATGGGGGGTCCCATCGTAATGAGAGACCATTCCTCCAGCTTCTTCAACGAGGAGTTTACCAGCTGCCATATCCCAAGGATGGAGGCTGACTTCCCAATAGGCTCCAAATCTTCCAGCTGCCACATAACTTAAGTCAATCGCTGCAGATCCAAGACGCCGGATCGGAATTCCAAGTTTTGTGATATGTGCAAATCGATCGATGCAATGGAGCGGGTTTGTATCGACGTTATATGGAAATCCCGTTGCAAGAAGGGAGTCATGAAGAGATGTCTTCTTAGAAACTGCAAGCCGGTTTCCATTGAGATACGCCCCTTGCCCTTTTTCCGCAATGAAAAGCTCTTGCGTCATTGGTTGATAGACCACGCCTGAGACGATCTCATTTCCAATTGCGGCTGCAATACTAATGCTGAATATGGGAATTTGATGCGCAAAATTAACAGTTCCATCGAGAGGGTCGATGATCCACAAGACTTGCGTATTAGCGGTTGTGGAGGGGCAACTCTCTTCTGCTAAAAAGCCGTGATGAGGAAACACTTTCGAAATCATTTCAATGATTTGGCTCTCTGAGCGTTTATCATATTCAGTGACTAGGTTTTGATGCCCTTCCTTTGATCCGATTTCAAAGAGAGTGCCAAAGCCTTTGCGGAGGAGATCCCCAGCAGAGAGCGCTGCTTGGATTGCGGTAAAAGTGAGTGATGAATGATTGAGTTTCATTTAGGATCCTTCAGTTCTTGAAAAGCGGATCGAGCGGATGCATTTTTTTAATAGCGGCACAACACCCACCTTTTTCACATAGAGAAAGGCTTTAATCGAGCATGTAAACCAGATATAGGCGTAGAGAGCATCGACTAGGGGCATTCCAATGAGATCTGTAATCACAAGTTTCCAGGTAAAGGGGAGTGTCTTATCAAAGGCGTAGAGAAGTAGAAGCTGAAGAAGAGTGGAAAGAGAACTGATGAGAGCTGTAAAAATGGAAAGGGAGAGGGATTTATCTTCAAAGAAATGGTGCCGTTGCTTGTAGAGCAATACAGTGACAAGCGAGTAATTTAGCGTATGGAGTCCAAAACGGAGTTGAGAAGAAAGGAGATCGATGATCACCCCACAGAGGACAGCTAGCCACAGGCAAGAAATAATAGATGTGCGGTTATAGGCAATGGCAAGAAAGGGGGCAAAGGCGATCAAGTGGAAATAGGGAAAAAAGGCCGTACCAAAAAGGGCCGAGAGCAAACCTAAAAGGAAGGGAAAGTACAGTGGGCATTGCTTCAAAAAGCGCCTTTTGAAAATAAGATCATAGGAATGGTTTTCGCTATAATTTTTAAGTCAAACATAAATGAGCATTTATTCGTATAATGAAGATCTAAAAGGACCCGTTTTTCAAAGGAGAGGTTACTTCTTCCAGATGTTTGCCAGATGCCTGTGATTCCGGGCTGAGGGGAAAATAGCTGATCTGTTTTATTGCCGATGATTTTTTTGATTTCAGATGTTTCATTCGGCAAAAACGGACGTGGTCCTACCACACTTAAATCACCGCGCAACACGTTCCAGAACTGGGGTAATTCATCAAGTGAAGATTTTCGTAATATTTTTCCAACAGGCGTGAGTCGGGGATCGTTTTTTAGCTTGAAAAATGTTTTCCACTCTTCATTTAAAACAGGATTATCGCGTAGCAATGCGGTAAGCTTATGTTCTGCATCGACATACATCGTACGAAATTTCCAAAATTTAAATACTTGTCCTCCACGACCAATGCGCATGCTCGAATAGAGAATAGGGCCGGGAGAGGAGAGGCGAATGCAAAGAGCAATACCTAAAAATAATGGGAAGCTCAGCCAAAGGGCCAAAAGACTAAAGAAGATATCAAACACTCTTTTCCCGTAGCGATAGCAGGAGAGTTTTTTTTCACAGTTCATTTCAAGGGAGGCACATTTCATTGTTTTTTAGGTTTGTTAAAAACATTTAAAGTATTTTTAGCAAATAAACAGTAGAAAGTCAAATGCTTTATTCTGGAGTGCAGGGGCTCCTGCAAATATTTTTATTAAAAATAGGGCTAGTATTGAAGAATACAACCCCGCTTTTTATAGAGGAACCGCGAGGCTTTCACGCAGCTAAAAATGCAAAAACTAGAACGCCCCACAGTATATACCCAACTCGGTCAGCAACTTGGAATTTGGACCGCGCCAAAGCCCCGGGGATCGTCGATCTTAAGTCGCCCCATATTGTTAATATGGGGCGACTTAAGATCGATGATCCGCGGGAGCTTTCGCGCAGGTCCAAATCCAAGTTC
>CAMAVL010000040.1 GCA_945861735.1 Chlamydia trachomatis | reverse complement strand
ATTATCGAAATCCATGAGGAGTGGGTGACCGGGAAAAAATATTTAGACATGAGTCCGCTATTGGGGCGTGGCTCGGACAACGAATAAATTAGGAGGACAAAAGGAGGGTTTGATTGAATTTACAGAAAAAGAGTTGCTTTATCATTTTCCTTTCCAAGGGGAGAGGTTAATGCGTGAGCTGGCTATCAGAATCTCTTATTTATGCACAACCTGTTTTCGTTTTGTTAACGGAAATGCACAGGTAAACATTGACCCCCAAGAGGTTGAACAAATTCCATGCATGAGTGATTGGATGTTTGAAGCTTTAAAAGAGAAAGTGAGAACGCTGAAAGAACTGCTAAAAAAAATAAGTTTACAAATTAAAAAGAGCCCTTTAATTCTCCTAATTGAACTGCCTTTTCAAGATCAGGAGGGATTTATGGGGCTCAAGGTTTACTCTAATTTTATGTCGAATGTTATACTGCAGTCGGTCATGAACTTGGAATTTGGACCGCGCGAAAGCTCCCGCGGATCGTCGATCTTAAGTCGCCCCATATTAACAATATGGGGCGACTTATGATCGGCGATCCTCGGGGCTTTGGCGCAGGTCCAAATTCCAAGTTTCAGGCCGACTGCAGTATATATTCTTGATGTTGGTAAATCAATTGCTCACCCCTTGCTTTACGAAAGTTTTCTTTCAAAAAGAGTGTACTTATCTATACGAAATATTTCTACCGGGAATTGCTGCTAATTTCTGGGTTCTCTTGACAAAATCTTAACAATTGATGTAGTCTGTTTTTCTTTTAATTTCAAAAGGAGTAATACACATGACATCAGCAATTTCTGTAAATCCAGCCATTCAGCCAGAATTTATTCGCGTTCATTCTCAATCGTCATCGGGTTTATTCTCGGTTGTTCGGCGCGTTTTTGAAACTAATTTAGCTCCTTTATATGGCAATCAAGACAAGGCACTATCTCAGATTGTCAAAGGCGGCGATCGGAAGTGTGAACTTTTAATGGATGGTCAAAAAGCAGTCGGTTTGATCCTCTATAAAAGAGATCCTCAGAATGAATTTCAGCGGTACGGCATTGTCGAGAGTTTAGAGCTAAAAACACTCATTGTTATCGATCCTAAAGAGAACTCTGGAAAAGGATACGGTTCTGCCCTTGTTGATCGTGTGATTGCAGTGGCCCGTGAGACTTTCGCCAAAGGAGTCCATGTTACTGTATCTAATAATGCAGATGGCTCCCTTCTCTTTTTTCAGAGAAAAGGGTTTGTTCATATTACAAAATGGAATGGGATCTACATTAAGGGTGTCGATGAGCATTTGTTGGCAATTAAATTTAAAGAAATAGTCGCCCCATCTTCTTTTAAAAGGAAAGCGGGTGATATGGAATTTTCTGCTTCTAAGAGAGAAAAAGCGGAAGCTGTTCAACCTCAGGGACGTGTTGATTTCCGTCCAGCTCCAATACAAGCTCCAGCTAGAGCTCCTCGACCAGGCGTTTCTCATAGCATCACGTTATATCCGAAGTATATCGAGCAAATTAGAAGTGGAGGCAAAACAATTGAGGGGAGAATTAATAGCGGAATGTGTTTAGCCTTTAAGGCTGGCGATACGATCCGCTTTTTCCATCCAAGAGGCGCAAAAGACGTAAATTGTTCCATTTCAGCAGTGCGCAGTTATCGCTCTTTCGCAGAGATGCTGCAGAAAGAAGGGCATCAGAAGTGTCTAACAGATGTGCGAAGCTTGCAAGAGGCTGTGACTATCTATGACAAGATTCCAGGATATTCAGAGCGCGCTGCGCGTTCGGGCGTGTTAGCTTTTGAAATTAAAGTCATAGGCTAATCTGTGAGAGCCCACCATAAAATCTCTGTTCAGGGTGCGTATTTTCTCTTGATTAAAGAGGGAAAAAAGAAGGTAGAGGGACGCATTCATAAAAACCAGTATCGAGAGATGCAGGTGGGTAATCTGGTCGAATTTCAGAATGAAAGCGATCCTCAGCAGACCCTTCTTTGTCGAATAGATCACAAGCAGGTGTACCCAAGTTTTAAGCAGATGCTCGTTGAAGAAGGGGTGGATCTGTGTTTGCCTGGAGTGCTATCCATTGATACAGGGGAGTCCATTTATCATGGATTTCCCTGTTATGCCCAAGACGCCAGGGAGTTTGGTGTTGTCGCATTTAGAATCTCTAATTTGGAATCACAATGACATCTCCCGTTGCACCCGCTGCATTTTTATGCACAGCGACACACTCTGTAATGCAAGACCCTGTTTTAGCTATTTGTGGGCACTTATTTGATAGAGCTATTACTCAAAAAGAGCTTGTTTGTCCCATTGATCATAAGACTCTTTCAGGCATTAGAGTGATCCCTTTTTCAGAGTTAAAAGTAGAAATCGAAAAATGGAAAGCAAAACTTCAGAAAAGTGATCCCTTGGAAGGGAACTTTTCTAAAATGGCAATTAGTCAAGTTCGCAATGTTCTGACAATTCCTAGGTTAAAAAATGTTCATAATGCACATTTCGATGATATCCATGGGCTAATCCGTCTTTCAGATGACCGCTTTGTCAGTGGATCCAAAGATACGACACTTAAAATTTGGAGCAAGGATGGCGATTTGATCCAAACATTGGAGATGGGAAGGGAAAAAGGCTATGAACATTGGATCACAGCTTTATCTGTATTTCCAGATGGTTGTTGGTCATCAGGAACAAGACAGGGGGCTCTAACCATATGGGATCAGGAAGGAAAAGCGCTATCTACAGTCACACTCGATTCTAAGAAAAGCTCCCAACAAGGCCCTATTTGCAAAGCGCGTAATCAAGTGCGTATTAATTGTGTCGCTCCAATGGATGCAGCGAATGGAAAGGTGTATGTCGGGATGCCGCAATACGTTGAAGTCTGGAATATGCAAACGAATCAATTAGTCGCCCAATATCCAGCGAGTGTAAATGATTGGGTGTATTGCATAGAGGTTTTAGAAAATCAGCATTTGCTTGTGGTCATCGGATCTGTTTTAGAGTATTGGCAAATGAACTCTTCTGAAGTAGAACATAAAGAGACTTTGATTCAGGGAACCGCTAAAAGTCCAGAGGGGCAAAGACCGCATATTTCAGCAATTAAACGCTTAGAATATAATCCAGCAATTGTAGGCACAGCCCTTTTTGATGGGAGTGTACGCCTTTTGGATCTGCAATCAAAAACCATTGTCAGAGTATTTCAAGAGCATCAAAAAAGGGTATGGGCTATCGAAAATATCGCCCCACAGATTTTTGCAAGCTGCGCAGACGATGCAACCATCAAACTTTGGGATGTGAGACAGCCTAAGTCAATTGTAACGATAGGTGGAAATCCTGGAAGAGTCTCTTCGGTCATGCGGCTTAATTCCAATACGTTGGTATCAGGTTCCTGCCCAGATGATGTCTTTCGCTCTAAAGATAAGGCTCTCCTATCTTTTTGGGACATCCGCAGTCTCAAAAAAGGAGGCTGCTGACAGCCTGTCACACCCAGGGTTGCGCTATTTTAATCAAATTGGTAAAGTGGAAGACTTTATCATGGGAGCATATTTTGGGCAAAAATAGAGACGATCAACTTTCTGAAGACGAGGCGATGGAAGAGACCTTAGTTGAGGCGGTTCAGGAATCGCTCCAGCAGGATCAGCAAAAAAATGTGATCGAATTTCCCAATCAAGTGTTTATCATCCCTTTAAACAGGCGTCCCTTTTTTCCGGGGATGGCAGCGCCTATTGTTATTGAGCCAGGTGCTTATTATGAAGTGCTCAAAACGGTTGCGAAGTCGGAGCATAAATTCTTAGGGCTATTTCTAACCCGTCAAGAGGAAGTGAATATTTATGATGTGGCGTCAAAAGATCTCTATGATGTAGGAGTTCTTGCGCGTATTTTGCGCATCATCCCCATGGAGCATGGAGGCGCTCAGGTTGTTTTAAATATGGAAAAGCGGATTTCTATTCGCAAATGGGTGAAGGCAGGAAAGCATCTGAAAGCGCAGATCACTTACCATGACGACCAGATTGGAAAGATGTCCAAAGAGTTAAAAGCTTATTCGATTAGCATCATTACAACAATTAAAGAGCTGTTGAAACTCAATCCTCTATTTAAAGAAGAATTGCAGATCTTTTTAGGTCATTCCGATTTTACAGAGCCTGGAAAATTAGCGGACTTTGCGGTTGCTCTAACAACCGCTAGTCGAGAAGAATTACAAGAAGTTTTAGAGACCTATCAGTTGCAAGGAAGAATTGATAAGGCTTTAGTTCTATTGAAAAAAGAGCTCGACTTAAGTCGTTTGCAAAATAGTATCAACCAAAAAATTGAAGCAACGATTTCTAAAACGCAAAGGGAATTTTTCTTGCGCGAGCAGCTCAAAACGATCAAGAAGGAACTAGGACTTGAGAAAGAAGACAAAACATGTGATTTAGAAAAATTTGATGCGCGCCTTAAAAAAAGGAAAGTGCCAGCTGATATTCAGACGGTGATTACAGAGGAAATGGAAAAGCTCAGCGTCCTCGAAGTCCAGTCTGCTGAATATGCTGTCTGCCGCAATTACCTCGATTGGCTCACCATAGTGCCTTGGGGAATCACAAGTACAGATGTCCAAAGCGGTCTCGATGTCAAGTTTGCAAAAAAGGTATTAGAAGAAGATCATTACGGATTAAATGATATTAAAGAGCGCATTTTAGAATTCATTGCGGTGGGTAAGTTATCGGGCGGCGTTAAGGGCAGTATTATTTGCCTCGTTGGTCCTCCAGGCGTTGGAAAAACGAGTATCGGTAAAAGTATTGCACGGGCGCTCAAGCGGCAATTTTATCGCTTTTCTGTGGGCGGCATGCGCGATGAGGCGGAGATCAAGGGTCATCGCCGCACGTATATCGGAGCGATGCCTGGTAAGGTCATCCAGGCGTTGAAGTTTACTCAGACGATGGATCCTGTCATCATGCTCGATGAGGTCGATAAGATGGGTTCGAGCTTTCAGGGCGATCCTGCGTCCGCTTTATTAGAAGTTCTCGATCCAGAGCAAAATAAGGATTTTCTCGACCATTATCTCGATGTGCGCTGTGACTTGTCTAGCGTTCTTTTTATAGTCACTGCAAACGTTTTGGATACGATTCCAGAGCCTTTAAAGGATCGGATGGATATTTTGCGTCTTTCCGGGTACATCCTGGAAGAAAAAGTGCAAATTGCTGAAAAATATCTATTGCCTAAAAACCGAAAAGCGATGGGGCTTAAATCCTCCTATATCGATTTTACAAAAGGGGCTTTAGCCCAAATTAGCAACGGCTATGCGAGAGAAGCGGGTGTGCGCAGTTTGGAAAATTATATTAAAAAAATCATGCGCAAAGTCGCTGTTAAAGTCGTGAAAGCAGAAGAGAAAACAGGAAAGAAGAAGCAAAAATTCCAGAAGGTGGTCGTCTCGGATCAGAACTTAGTGAAATTTTTGGGTAAGCCAATTTTTACAACCGATCGCTATCATGAACGCACCCCAGTCGGTGTTTGCATGGGCCTTGCTTGGACCTCACTTGGCGGTGCGACTCTGTATGTAGAATCGATTCAAGTTAGTGCTGAAAAAACAGAGATGAAGTTGACTGGGCAAGCGGGCGATGTCATGAAAGAATCTTCTCAAATTGCATGGTCTTTTTTGCATAGCAAGGTAACAGAATATGCTCCTGGAATTCCATTCTTTGAAAAGAGTCAAGTCCATCTGCATATTCCAGAGGGCGCAACGCCAAAAGATGGTCCATCGGCCGGGATCACGATGACAACTGCTTTACTTTCCTTGTTGCGAAAGGAGCCTGTAATTGAAGACCTCGGAATGACGGGAGAGCTTACTTTAACGGGTAAGATTTTGCCAATTGGAGGATTGAAAGAAAAGCTCATTGCCGCAAAACGATCGGGTGTCAAGGTGTTGATTTTTCCAAAAGATAACTTGCGCGATTACGACGAGTTACCAGCGTACATAAAGAAGGGGATTAAGGTGCATTTTGTGACACAGTACGATGAGGTGTTTCATATTGCTTTCCCAAAATCTAAATCGTTATGAATACATTCAGGGAAACGATTCGAAAAAAATATATCGATCCGCTACAGCTGGAGTCAAAGGCTCTTGCCCTAAAAGAAAAGGGGCTGAAAGTCGTCACTCTGAATGGCTCTTTTGATTTGATGCATGCGGGACATTTGGAAATGATCTATCAAGCCTCTCTCCAGGGGGATGTATTGATCGTGGCTTTAAACACAGACAGATCGATCCAAGAGTATAAAGATCCTTCTCGGCCAATTATTGCATTGGAAGATCGATTGCAGATGATGGCAGCACTTGAAATGGTTGATTATGTCACTTGGTTTGATGAGACAAATCCAATAGAGATTCTGAAAAAAATTAAGCCCGATGTGCATGTGAACGGAGCGGAATATGGACAGGATTGTGTGGAAGCTGAAACAGTGCGCTCTTGTGGGGGGCGAATCCATATTGTGCCACTTATTTCCGGTTTATCGACATCGCAAATTATTAAAAAAATTAGAGACCTATGAGACTGATCGTTACATTTGATACAGAAAAGCAAGCTTACGTATTTTATTCCTTTCTACTCAAAGAGGGGGTTCAAAATGCGTATGAAGCAGCGCTCGATCCCAAAACACAAACGATGCGCTATCATTTGTGGGTTCAAGATGAAGATGATTTAGATCGAGCTCTTGAGTGGTTGGCACGGTATCGAAAAGATCCAAACGATCCTCTATTTCAAAATATCCCTCTTACTTTAGTGGCTCCACTGCCAGTCGGTGAAGAAAGTGCAGATCTTAAAAAACAGCGCCCCGGTTGGAAGGTCCCGATTCCCAAAGCTTTTAAAAGACAGCGCCTAAGTTTCAAATTAACCCATTTTATCATCGTTCTCTGTGTCTTTTTGTTTGTATGGAATAGTGTTGAAGAATCGCGCATCCTCGAAGAGGGTGGCCCATTGGCGGCTCAATTGGATTTTACTCCTGTGCAAGAAGCGCTTCTTTTTGATTATCCACAAAGTTTTAAAAATTTTGAGGATGTCGTCACGACGATTCCGTTGAAGTCGTATAAAGAATTAAAAGAATTACCGCCGGACGCTCAGGCGCTCATTAAAAAAGCAGAAGATGCTCCGATGTGGAAGGGAGTTTACTCTCTTTTTGTCACGGCGCATGAAAAAGGATGGGCCGTAGCGGAGCAAATTCCCCTATTTGAAAAGATTCGACAAGGAGAGGTCTGGCGCCTGTTCACCCCTTGTCTTCTCCATAGTGATTTTCTCCATATTTTATTCAATATGGCGTGGGCTTGGATTTTAGGAAAACAGATTGAAGAGCGGATTCATAAAGTCAAACTCTTTTTGATGATTGTGATCATTGGCATCATTGCAAATGTCGCACAATATCTCGTGAGCGGTCCCTATTTCTTAGGTTTTTCAGGTGTGGCAGTTGGCATGGCTGGATTTATTTGGATCCGTCAAAAAAAAGCTCCCTGGGAAGGATATCCCTTGAATCGAGGAACGATCCTCTTTCTATTCTTTTTTGTGATCGCAATGCTAGGGCTTGAAATCATGACTTTTGGCTTAAGAGTGCTCTCTGTCATTCAGGTAACACCCAATATTGCCAATACCGCGCACATCATCGGTGGCCTTTGTGGCATTGCCCTTGGCAGGTTACGCTTTTTTGCTAGAGGTATCCCGTGAGCGTACGCGACATTGTTATTTTAGGGTGCTCCAGCCAACAGCCGACAAGATTGCGCAACCATGGTGCGTATCTCTGCCGTTGGAATGGAGAGGGGCTTCTCTTTGATCCAGGAGAGGGGACGCAGAGGCAGTTTATTTTTGCAAATGTAGCACCGCCTTGTGTCACGCGCATTTTTGTCAGTCATTTTCATGGAGACCATTGTCTAGGACTGGGTTCTATGCTCATGCGTTTGAATCTCGATAAGGTGACCCACCCGATCCACTGCTATTATCCAGCGAGTGGCAAGGTCTATTTTGATAGGTTGCGTTATGGAACTATCTATCATGAGATGATCCATGTCATCGAGCATCCCGTCCATCAGGCGGGGATCGTCCATGAAGATGAGCATTTTCGGATAGAAGCTCAATTTTTAGATCATGGAGTGGATAACGTCGGATGGCGGATTACCGAACCAGATACCCGAAAATTCGACAAAGAAAAGCTCAACGCGCTCGGTGTCAAAGGCCCTCTTGTGCGAACCTTAGATCAAGAAAAAAGTGTTAAAATCCAAGACAGAATCGTCCATCTCGATGAGGTGAGTCGCGTGAGACCAGGCGATGTCCTAGCGCTTGTAATCGACACAAGGTTTTGTAATGCGGCAGTGGAGTTAGCGCGCAATGCAAAAATCCTCATTTGCGAAAGCACCTACTTGGAAGCTCACCGCGATCTTGCGGAGAAGCATCATCATTTAACAGCTAAACAAGCTGCTGAAATTGCTAAAGCCGCCAATGCTCAGCAGCTTATCCTCACCCATTTCTCTGCGCGGTATCAAGACCTCGAAGAATTTGCGCGCGAGGCCAGAGCTGTTTTTCCAAACACGCTGATTGCAGATGATCTGAAAATATTTCCGTTTCCGATTTAAATTTTGTTGCTGGTATACTGCAGTCGGCCTGAAACTTGGAATTTGGACCGTGCCAAAGCCCCGGGGATCGACGATCTTAAGTGACCCCATATTAACAATATGGGGCGACTTAAGATCGACGATCCCCGGGGCTTTGGCGCGGTCCAAATTCCAAGTTGCTGACCGAGTTGGGTATACGATTCCTCTCAATACGAAGGGGACATCGATGGAGCTCGGTGGTCTGTTTTCAAAATTTCACATCGATGAACTGAGGTCATTGCATTTGCGCGGTGAGTCGTTGATTGGAACGCTCAAAGCGACACAGGCGATGATGCGGACGAAGACGGTTGGAATCGATCTCTTTAGCTACTTTGATTATAAGCAGATTCAAAACTTTGTATTGGGTCAGCGGGTTTCGTTTGATCGTTTAAGGGTGATAACGGGCGGCGCTCTGATCGATCATTATAATTCTTCTCAGGGCAGGGACTATTTGAATGTGAGAGTTGCAGGAGGGATTCCTAACTTTTTAGGGGGGTTAGGCTGTGTGAGCTATGAGTCGTCGCGAATCGGGGGAGGGGGGCGGTTCGTGCAATTGAACTTGGATTATGATCGGATTCAGCTGGTTGCTACAAGTGACTGGTTAGCTCAGGCACATATTAAAAAAGTGCACACTTTTTTTGTCGCAGTGGGAGATAGCGATTATATTCCAGTGAAAGCAAATAAGTTTTCAAGGGAAGCGACACTAATGCATGTTGTCCTTGGTGCAACAAATGGATCCCATAAGGCACCTAAATATGTGGATTGGGCAAAAGAGGATCCTTGGGGCAATCCGTCGCAGAGCCGCTTCATTTATCCATTAGAAATGTTAGAGATCGTCAGACAGCCCAATTACTCAGCTGCAACGATTCTTAAAGGAAATGCATTTGAGTCAGAATTCATTGATCAGCAGTGGCGCTACGGCGCTGAGTATGCATGTGTTGAAGCCAAGGGCCAAGCAAAAGACACGAAGAAAAAAATCAATAGCGCAGGGCTCAATGCGTGTGGACTCGTCGAGGCCTTATCCGATAGTTCTGATCCGATTGCCGAAGAGTTGGACGGATGTGTGCCTATTTATTATGAAAATTATACCGAGGAGGGGTACTGTGACGATCTCGATATTTCTGTATCTCCAGGAGAGGTCATGAAAGCCCTCCAGCTAGCAGTCGAGCGCAAAAGGGAACAAGAGCTCACTAGGCTCGTCGAAAATTTAGCGATCGCCAAACTCGGGGCTCCTAAAACGCCCATCCTATGTGAATACATCGCAGGGAAATTGCGGGCAAATTCCAGAAATGGGTAATTGTAAGTATCTAATATTCAGTGTCTTAATGCGATCTTGTGAAATTTGAAAGTTGGACTTTCAAATTTCATGAATCTTTTAATCCATCTATAAATTATATTTAAGATATGGAAAAAAGAGAAAAGTTCATACACGCCCTTCATCAAGCGTTTGAAGTGCATCCGGTCGTTGCGCTACTAGGTCCCAGACAATGTGGCAAAACGACACTTGCTAGGATGTACGAAGAGCTTTACTGTAAAGGCATTCCTCTAATTCATTTTGATCTAGAAAATCCAAGGGATTTAGCCAAGCTAAATGAGCCCATGCTCGCTCTTGAAAATACGACTGGATGTATTGTCATTGATGAAATTCAGCGCAAAGAAGACCTCTTTCCCATTTTACGCGTTTTAGTTGATCAGAAAAAACCCAGAAAATTTCTCATTTTAGGTAGTGCTTCGCGCGATCTGATTCGGCAATCTTCGGAAACGCTAGCCGGTAGAATACGCTACCTTGAGCTCACTCCTTTTTCCTGTGAGGAGGTGGATCACGTGGATACTCTGTGGCTTCACGGGGGATTTCCCCTTTCTTATCTTGCAAAAAATGATAGCCAAAGCATGGAATGGAGATCGGCTTACATCACTACTTTTCTTGAAAGGGACATTCCCAATCTTGGGATAAATATTCCAGCTGCTATGTTGCGTCGCTTTTGGATGATGCTCAGTCACTACCATGGGCAAATGGGCAATAGCGCTGAAATCGGCAAATCTCTTGGCGTTTCGCATACTACCATTCGCCATTATCTCGATATTCTCACAGGCACTTTTATGATTCGGCAGCTTCAACCGTGGTTTGAGAATATTGGAAAGCGTCAGGTAAAAACGCCTAAAATTTACTTCAGAGATAGTGGGCTACTTCATACTCTACAAGAAATCCCCGATGCTAAAGCCCTAATGAATCACCCCAAGCTCGGCGCTTCTTGGGAAGGGTTTGCTCTAGAAGAGATTATTCGCTTTAATCAAGCCTCAAGTGAAGAGGTTTATTTTTGGGGTGTTCATAATCAAGCAGAACTTGATCTTTTGATTATCAAAAATGGAACTCGGCTTGGGTTCGAATTCAAGTACGCGGATGCACCTGTTCTGACGCGTTCCATGCAGATGGCTATGGAGTCTCTTCGCTTAGATAAGTTAACCGTTATTTTCCCAGGGAAAGAGCGTTACTTACTTGCGCCGAACATAGAGGCGGTGGGTCTTGAGGCTTATGTCGAGAGAGAAATGAAGTGAGACCATTTTACCGGAGCCGGTAAAATGGTTTTGAGTGATTGTTTACACTTTGGATTTTTTAGACACATGCGTGAATAAGTTTTGCTAGTGTTTTAATAGTTGGATTTCGCCCCTTGAGAGTATGGTACATTGTCGAGCGGGCCATTGAATTTTCTCTGGCGATTTCTGTTTTGTTTACAGCTTCAAGATAAATCCGGATGACTTCAATAACTCCTTCGGAATCACCATCCTTTAAACATTCCCAAACAGCACGCCCAATAAGTTCTTCATTCAGCAGTTCTTCTCTTGGGTTACATTCTCTAATGCCGGTGTCCTTTTTAAGCTTTATAATAGGCTTATTTTTTGAGCGAGATGTGTTTATGGAGAATTTTCTTCGCCTAACGGATATCTTTGTCTTGCCCATTTTTATTCCCTCCACTTAAGTTCCCATACACCATCGTCTACATTTTTATGATCGCCAAAGTGACCATCATCTTGGATATGAAATATCCTCTCAAGAATTTGGATTTGAGCTTTTGCAGGTTGGATCTCCAGCCATTCATTGTACTCAGGAGCCTTATACTCGGCTTTGTACATTTTTGTGCCCCGCCTGCTGGCAGGCAGGCCTTGAGGCGTAATTTTAATTCGCAGGAAGGCATGTTCAAGCCGATCCTGTGCGACCGGTATGTCGCTAATCTAGAGGGTGAAAGTCCCTTACGGGCTCTAGTAAGGAGAACCGTTAGAGAAGGCAAGGGTGTCCATCGCGAGGTGGAATCTGAAGAAAGCCGTACACAAAATGCTGACCTGACGAACAGGAAGAGCATACGAGGCAGTGGCTCTAGGATGAGGGGGCGGGAATACCCCGAAGTCCAATACTTACTCAGAAGAGCCCATGTATATGCGACAGGTTAGCAGGAAAGAGGAGCGAATTACCCGGTGAGATCTGTATTCACGCCCGACTATTACCCG
>CAMAVL010000039.1 GCA_945861735.1 Chlamydia trachomatis | reverse complement strand
CTTATGATCGGCGATCCTCGGGAGCTTTCGCGCAGGTCCAAATCCAAGTTTCAGGCCGACTGCAGTATACCCAAACAACCTGAAGAATCAGTTGTTTGGGTATAATAACCGAACTATTTATGATTCCAGATTGAAATTCAAATATTTTCTCAACTAACGTCCCTCCTTCAAGAGCTCAGAAAAGTTAATAATAGGAAGGAGGTGGGGTGTAGGGTGTAGATTTTCTCCATAGAGAAAGAAGAATAATCTTTTTTTAAATCTCAACTTTCCCAGCGAACATGTGTTCGCACACAATCGCTGTGCCAAGACAAGTCAAATGCGTATTTGACAATCTGTGTGGTGCAGAGAAAGATTTTTATTATAGTAGGGATCTCCGTTGCGCAAGATGTGAGCATGGCGTTTTCTAAAATATTGTATCTCTTCTCGATATACTGCCCCTAGTTTCTTTGGACACGGATTTGTGGTAAGCTAAAAAACCATAACCCGTGAGGAGAACATGTCAGACCAGAAAAATTGGACGTCCGGAAGGAAAAAGGCTGCGGTATTACGCCTGTACAGTATATCACTCGCTCCCAAAAACATTGGGCAATTGAAATTAAGTTACTCAAGAGGTTCAATGACTGCTTTAGCGGGCCTTGGATTCAAACATTTTTAAAAAATATTTTATTGATTCTTTTGTAAAAAAGTGCGATCTAGAGATTTATGGTAAAACATACACTCCTAGCAGCTTTGATCTTTTGTACCGCCGCTTGTCAATCCAAGAAAGGCACAGCGCAGCCTGCTATGCCTGTCAGTGTCACGGCCTTTCAGGTCGAACCTCAAACCATCCCCGCTCCCTTTGAATTTGTGGGCGTTGCTAAAAGCTCCCATCCGGTAGAAATCCGCTCACGCGTTGAGGGGTACTTATGGAAAATTGCCTATACAGAAGGAAGCATGGTCAATGAGGGGGATCTCCTCTTTCAGATCGATCCAAGGCAATTTGAAGCAAGCCTTCTGGAAGCGGAAGGCGAGATGGCGCGTCAAGAGGCGATTTTATGGCGAGCGGAGCGCAGTTTAGCTAGGATAGAGCCCTTATATACAAAAAATGCGGTGAGCTTACGGGATCTCGATGATGCGACAGCGCAGGTTCTTGCATCAGAGGCCTCCGTGATTGCAGCGGAAGGAAATCTCATTAATGCAGAACTTAACTTAAGTTATACGAGCATCACCTCTCCGATTAAGGGACTCACAGGAAGAGCTGCTTTTAAAGAAGGCTCCTTAATTAGCCCCTCTGTCAATGGATTCTTGACCGAGGTCTCCATCATCGATCCGATCTGGGTTCTCTTTAGCATCTCCGATAATGAACTAATAGTCAGTCAAGGGGAAAAGAGCAAAAACCAACTCATTTTACCTCAGGATCAAAGTGCCTATAGCGTTTCATTAGAACTCTCTGATGGATCGATTTTTCCCTACACTGGGGAAGTCAACTTTAAATCCCCAACATTAGATCCGAAAACCGGATCGATGGTCGTTCGAGCGACATTTCAAAATCCTGAAGGCAGTCTCCTTCCTGGCCAATTTGTGCGGGCAACTGTTTGCGGGGCTTTACGACCAAATGCTATTTTTGTCCCTCAAAAATCGGTTTTCCAAGGTCAAAAAGGGATGTATGTGTTTGTCATTACAAAAGATAGCAAAGCCGCTGCGCGCCCTGTTGTCGTTAGCGAGTGGTATCAAGATTATTGGATTATCCAACAGGGATTAAATCCAGGGGAGCTTGTGATTGCAGATGGTGTCACTAAAGTTCAAGAGGGCACTCCAGTGAAAATCGAATCCACAACTAAACCCCAAATGGATCAGAAAAAATGATCTCCCGCTTTTTTCTAAAAAGACCGATTTTTGCGATCGTCATTGCGATCCTGATTACGGCGGCGGGAACCTTGGCTCTGTTTAATCTCCCAATCGAACAATACCCCAATATGACCCCGCCTCAAATTCAAGTCACAACCAGTTATCCAGGTGCTAGTGCTCAAGTTGTGGCCGATTCTGTTGCAGCGCCCCTCGAAGATCAGATCAATGGCGTTGAAGACATGATCTATATGTATTCGCAAAATTCAGCGACAGGCGATTTGGCTTTAAGCGTCTATTTCAATATTGGATCCGATGTCGATAAAGCACTTAATAACGTTCAAGACCGGGTCGATTTAGCACTCGCCCAGATCCCCTCTGAAGTGCAAAATGAAGGGGTAACCGTCAAAAAAGAAACGCCCACCATCCTATTAATCATAGCAGTTCAATCTCTTGATGGGAGATACGATGATATTTTCACAAGTAACTATGCAACAATCCATGTCGCAGAT
The DNA here is from genome assembly GCA_945861735.1 of Chlamydia trachomatis. Classification (GTDB taxonomy): domain Bacteria; phylum Chlamydiota; class Chlamydiia; order Chlamydiales; family Rhabdochlamydiaceae; genus CAMAVL01. Next base: position 10,055 of record CAMAVL010000039.1, on the reverse strand, counting down.
ACCTTGCTAAGAGTCCCTGGTATTAGCGATGCAAAACTCATTGGTCCACGCGATTATTCAATGCGCGTTTGGCTAAGAGCGGATAAAATGGCACAACTGGGTTTAAGCACTACAGATGTCGTTGCATCCATTAAAGAGCAAAGCACCGACTACGCGATTGGAATGCTCGGACAAAGCCCAACAGCACATCCCGTCCAACTCACCCTTCCCGTCACAGCTTTGGGAAGACTCGATACCCCTGAACAATTTGATGAGATCATCTTACGCGCGACATCCGATGGCTCAACCGTTAAAATCAAAGATATCGGTCATACGGAACTCGGCGCTGCAGATTATAGCGTCAATGGGGAGATGAATGGCAAAACGACAACGTTGATTGCCATCTACCAAGAATATGGAGCGAACGCTCTTTCTGTTGCAGCACAAGTTAAAGCCACGATGGAAAAACTCTCCGAACGCTTTCCACCAGGAATCACCTATTCTATCCCTTATGACACGACAACATTCATTAAAGTTTCGATCAAAGAGGTGCAACAAACCCTCTACATTGCAGCGATTTTAGTCTCTTTAGTCGTCTTTATTTTCTTACAAAATTTAAGAGCGACTCTGATTCCTGTCATCGCAATGGTCGTCTCAATTGTGGGCACATTTGCCGGAATGCACGTTTTAGGATTTTCTCTCAACACTCTCACTCTCTTTGGACTTGTGTTAGCAATTGGAATTGTAGTCGATGATGCGATCGTGGTCGTTGAAAACGTGGAGAGAAACATCCGAGAACATAACTTAAGTTCTAAAGATGCCGCACTTAAAGCGATGGAAGAGGTATCGAGTCCCATCATTGCGATCGTGTTTGTCCTTTGCGCTGTATTTATCCCAGTTGCCTTTCTAGGAGGAATCGCAGGCGAGCTCTACAAGCAATTTGCAATTACGATCTCCATTTCTGTTGTCATTTCAGGGATTGTCGCTTTGACATTGAGCCCCGTTCTTGCCGCCTTCCTTCTGAAAAAAAATGAGAACCCTCCCAAAATTGCGACCCTCTTTAACCGCTTTCTTGAAAAATGCACACAAGGGTACATCAAAGGAGCCTCTTGGCTCATCGATCATGTGATCGTCACATCCCTTGCCTTTTGTACCGTTCTCGTATGCATCTTATTCTTTTTTAAAACAATTCCGACAAGTTTAGTTCCCGAAGAAGATCAAGGGTATCTCTTCACTTTTGCAATGTTGCCAGAGGGCGCTAGTTTAGATCGGACGGAAGCCGTGACGCAAAAAGTAGAGCCTATCGTTCTTGCTAATCCAGCTGTTGAGACATTTATTTCGATGACAGGCTTTAGCCTCCTTGAAAACCTCAACCGCACACCCGTTGCGACCTACTTTGTCATCTTAAAAAACTGGGATGAACGCAAAACCCCCTCCCTTTCCTCAGCTGGAGTATTACAAACTCTTGGAAAAGAATTTCATGCCATTCCCGATTCTCCTGTCTTCCCATTTAATCCCCCATCCATCCAAGGTCTTGGAACCGTCGGCGGCTTTGAATTTTGGATCATTAATGAAGGCGATTCAAACCTTGAACAACTCACGCGCCAATTTATTCAAAAAGCATCTCTTCGACCCGAACTCACACGGTTAACGACAACCATCCAATCCCATTGTGTCCAAGTATTTGCCGATCTCGATCGCACAAAAGCAAGGGCTCTAAATGTTCCTATCGCCTCTGTCTATGAAACCCTCCAGAGCTTACTCGGCTCTGTCTACGTCAATAATTTTAATAAATACGGCCACGTCTTCAAAGTGATGGTGCAAGCAGAACCCCAATACCGCACCTCTTTAGAAGAGATCGGCAATATCTACGTCCGCTCAGATGATGGCGATATGGTCCCCTTAAAATCGCTCGTCACATTTGAATACTCTAGTGGGCCAAATCTCGTCAGCCGATTTAACGGCTTTCCAGCAGCCCGCATCAACGGCTCTGCAGCGCCAGGTTTTAGTTCAGGTCAAGCGATGGCAGCGCTTGAAGAGATCGCAAATGACACACTCCCTTTAGATGTCGCCTATTCCTGGGGGGGAGAGGCCTATCAAGAAAAGATCGCAGGCGGCACATCAACTGGCGTACTTATAGGATCCCTCTTTCTCGTCTTTTTAATTCTCGCAGCCCTCTATGAACGCTGGTCCCTTCCCGTCGCCATTTTAGCAGCGGTTCCATTTGGCATTTTGGGAGCTCTATGCGCCATTTGGATGAGAGGATTAGATAACGACGTCTATTTTCAAATTGGGCTCGTCACACTCATCGCCCTCTCTGCTAAAAATGCGATCCTCATCGTCGAGTTTGCGATCCTACGCCGAAAAGAGGGCATTTCTGTCCGCGACGCCGCAATCCAAGCAGGCCGCCAACGCTTTCGCGCGATCCTCATGACCTCTCTCACCTTTATTTTTGGCGTATTGCCACTTGCTATTAGTACAGGCGCTGGCGCTGCAAGCCGCCATGCAGTTGGTACCGGAGTTTTAGGCGGTATGATCTTCGCAGCTTTTGTCGGCATCTTCTTTATCCCCTTCTTCTATAAAGTACTCGATCGTTCGAAGGAAAAGAATGAATAAGAAATTTACAATTATACTCCTATTTCTTACCGGCTGTAACTTAGCGCCCCACTACCACCGCCCCGATGTTGAGATGCCAACTACCTGGAGAGATATCAGTAATGAAGGATCAACTCTTGCCAACATCAAATGGTGGGAATCTCTTGACGATCCTGTTTTGAACACACTGATTCAAACAGCGCTCGAAAATAACAAGGACCTTCAAATTGCCATTTGGAGAGTGAACGCGTATTACGGCCAGTATCAAGTCGTGAGATCGGGCCTATTTCCCGAAATCGACATGGGGGGATCCGCTGCAAAAGAGCGCCTTCCATCCATTGCCAACTTTTTACCAGCCGGTACCGACCCGATCAACTCCTCCTATAGCCTAGACCTCTCCCTCTCCTATGAGATCGATTTTTGGGGGCAGGTGAGAAACATGACCAAAGCCGCTCAATTTGAATATTTAGCTCAAATCGAAAACAGAAGAACAGTTGTCCTAACACTCGTAGGTTCCGTTGCACAAGCCTATGTCTTATTGCGCCAGCTCGATTTAGAATTGCAGATTTCTTTAGAAACATTAGAAACGCGCAAAGAATCCCTTCAGATCGCAATCGATCGCTTTGAGGGAGGCCTTACATCTGAAATTGAAGTCACTCAAGCAGCCTCTGTTTTCGAGAGCGCGCTCGCCACTGTGGAAGATCTTCAAAGGCGCGTTCCTCAGCAAGAGAATCTCCTCAGCATCTTGCTTGGAGAAAATCCCCACTCGATCGTCCGAGGAAAAACAATCGATGAATTTACCCTACCCACCGAAGTGCCAGCAGGTCTTCCCTCCGACCTACTCACCCGACGTCCCGATATTGTCCAATCAGAAAATATGCTCATCGCCGCAAATGCCAATATCGGCGTTGCACGGTCCGCATTTTTTCCACAAATTAACCTCACAGGCCTCTACGGCGTCGAAAGCTTAGCCTTAAATAGCCTCTTTAAAAAACCCTCTATCGCCTGGAAAATCGGCGGAAATTTCCTGCAAACAATCTTTGCAGGAGGCAAACTCTTTGGCCAGCTCAATGTCGCAAAAGCGCAACAACAAGAGAGTCTCTTTCAATACGAACAGACGATCCTCAATGCCTTCCGAGAAGTTAACGATGCGCTCATTGGCCATCAACAATCCAAAAAAATCGTGATCGCAACAGAGGGTGAGGTCTCAGCCCTCGAAGAATATCTCAAACTCGCCTGGCTCCGCTACTATGAGGGGCAAACTCAGTATCTTACCGTCCTCGACGCCGAACGACAGCTCTTCTCAGCTAAGATCCTTTTGGCAGAAGCCCAAGGGGATCAATTCATTACCTTGATTAATCTCTACAAAGCGCTTGGCGGCGGCTGGGTGATTGAGGCAGATGAAACGGCAACTGATCTTAAGTAACTAACAAACAGCACGTTAATTACTTTGCACTTATAACAACAGTCCTCTTTATCACGTTTATTACATCTTGGTAACAAGCATGATAACTTGAAAAAGTCTTATATCTTAAAAACTATAACATTAGTTAATAAAATTGGTATTAATTAATATAAAATACTGTATAATAAAGTAATGACACACTTAATAATCAAAAAAAGAAATACCACGCTTAATTCGGTAAATCAATGGTAGACTTTAATAACATGAATAACATCGTACTATTAAACTATTGGTTTAAGGACTTTCATGCTTTTAAAACAATAGCGGCAAAGGATACTACCCTAACACATTCCTTAGATGACGTCCTCTATGCTCGAATGTCTAAGCTCGCGCAAAACACGCTAATCAATCCTGAGTTTCAAAAACACTTAAAAGCCTTAAAGCCCTTAAAAGAGATAGAAGTAAGATCCCTCTCACCAGAGGCCACAGAACTCATTACTAAAGCGAATACAGTATTTAAAGAGATGCTAGCCGAACCAAAACCATCAGAACCCCATCTACAGGGATCCCCCTTCCAAGAATCTTTCTTTCTTGAAAAAGTGAGAAAAATGGAAATAGTATTAAATGATCCCCTCAATATTTCTTCCCCAACCGCTATACGAGAGCACAATAGAGAGTTCAAAGACTTTCTCAATCAAGAACTTAAAAAAGAAGAAATAGCACTTGATGGTGGTCAAGCACAGTTACGCCTATCCCCTTATGCAGCCCTCCTTCTCCCTACAGATGCGGCCCTTCTGCCCGACGATTCTGCTCCTACGAACATACCCTCTTACCCATCTCAATTTTATAACGATTATCTTGCAACACCAAGAGCTCAGGTTTTTCAACACTCTTTTCCAGGAAAAGACCCTCTGACATGTCAAACAATAGAGAATGGAGAACAACTCACCAGCTTAGCTCAAACCTTTACTAGTTCCATTAGAAGCGCGAAGCTCTCCGATCCCCAATGTAAAAAATTGGACGATGCTCTTCTTTTTGCGCTATCTCAACAAACAGGTAATAGCATGCTTAGCCCCTATATCCAAAAACTTGCTGGCTTATCCAGATCTTTTTCTGAGTCTAAAGATCTAGAGTTTAAAACGACTCTATCACATGCTCACTACTCGATTTCTCAAGCTAAGGATATCAAAGACATACCTATTTCAAATGCATTTAAAATAACAATCAATGCTCAAGCAGATTCAAGATACCAACTTAAATGGAGTGATCCAGAGCTCCTTACAAGAGAGATCAACTCCATTCGCGATGAATTCGGAATCGGCTCTGCCGCCAAAGGAGAGCTCACAGGAAGTTATGAAGTGCATATGGATGCAGAAGGATCTCTTTCTATCAAAAATGTCTCAGCTAATTATTCGATTACCTTGACAAAGTCACATTAGACAAAAACTTTTTTTGGCGTGAAAGCCCCAGGGATCGAATAGCGCAAACGGGGTTGTATTATTCAATACTAGCCCCATTTGCGCTATTCGATCCCTGGGAGCTTTGACGCTCAAAAAAAGTCTTGTCTAATGTGACTTTGTCAAGTTACACTACTATAGCCTAATTCCTAAGTAGAAACGGCCAGAGCTTGTATTTTCTCCAGAAATCGATTTCTGATCGAGTGGATTTCTCTTGTGGTTTTTTTAAGCTTAAGTGAGGGAACATCCAAAATAGATGTGCATCCGAGCGGAAATCATTCGCATCGGTCCAGTCTCTAAAGAACCAAAAGTTAGAACCTAAACTATTATCAATGGAATAGACCCAAGGCTCATAGAGGTCTCGGGCAGGAATCTCTAATGCACTCGAACCTTCAGACGAACCTCCACTTCCTCCTCCTGAGGTAGAACAGCTCTTAATAATAATCCCATTAAAAGCAATGGGACACGCCGGATTGCTCGGAATATCTAAGACAGCAGGAGACGGTGTAAGATAGGCGTGAAAGGGAGTTCCTTGAAAGTTTGCCTCAACAAGGGGCGATTGTGCGTTGCGTTTTGCTCCTGCATAAATTGTTTGCGTTGAGTTAATTTGTATTGGATTCGCCTCCGTTCCAACACGCCCATTCAATGCATTGAAACTTGCAATTCCACTCGGGGTTAGAAGACCCCCTAAAGAAGTGATTGCAGATGCCCCTTGCATCGTCATATTGACAGCTCCTATCGTTGATCCAAACGTAATCGTATCCGTCGAAAGAGTGATATCCTGCGCGATATTCCAATTCCCCGTATTTTGAGTCGTCCCAGTTCCTGTGCTTTGCGTCATTGACGTGGCAGTAATTGCAGCAGCTGTGACATTCCTAGCTGAACCAATTAATAACGCCCCATCAACTCGGATTAATGCCGTAGCGGTAATATCATTCGCTGAAGTGATTGTCATATCTCCAACACCCGCTCCTTGAGCGACATCAACTGCGCCATTAAATACAATATTATTAGCTGAAGTGATTGTCATATCTCCTCCGACATCAATTAATGCTCCAGAGGTAATATTATTCGCTGAAGTGATTGTCATATCTCCGCCAGCCGTTATTGAAGCTCCTGCACTTGATATCATATCCGTAGCTAAAGTAACGATAAAGTCTCCACCAGCCGTGACTGGACCATTAAATGCGATGGATCCCCCATAAAACGAAATATTTGCACCTGTTGTTACGCTTGCGTTAAATGTATTTATGGGAGACTGAAAAGTAATCGAAGGACTCATCAAAATATCTTGTCCTGCATTTTGAGTAATAAAACTACTTGCACAAAGAGTCACATCAGCTAATGCTGCATTAATTGTTGCAGCAGTAATCGTTAAAGCAGTAGCTACATCGGTACAATCCGCCGCTTGTACGGTAGTTCCAGTTCCCCCCGCTTGAATTGTAATACTCAAAGGATCCAAAAGCCAGCTTCCAATCTTGCCTTTTGGAGCCAGTGCACTCACCCTCCCCGTGTCAACGCGGAGTATCTGTTTACCCGAGGTTTCGATCAATCCCCCATCACCCCCAAGCGTCCCGCCTTGCACGCTGATCTGACCATTGAACACGGTGCGATCATCAGCCCATAAAATGACCTTGCCCCCATTCCCATTCTCTTTAGCATCGGCATAAATGATGGACTGCTCATCCATATGGATTGTCAGAGCATTGCGATACTCCCCTTGGCCCTGATAGTCACCCCCAATTAAAACCGTTCCGCCACCTAACCGTCCACTCGCATTAATGGTCGATCCTCTTAATTCGATCGCCTCTGCTAAAACGAGAACCGAGCCGCCAGTCCCCTCTGAGTTGGAAACATCCACAGTGCCAGATAGAGCCACTTGAGAGCCCAAGCTCCCTTCAATCTCAATTAGCTTTGATAAAATAGAGCTGCTGGAAAGAATTTGGATCTTGCCACTATCCTCGACGATCTGCTCTCCAGCTAGAACACCATCAGCATTAACGACCTCTTGGATCAGATGCTTTGCTGTATGCAAATGCAAGTAAATCTCTCCACCTGGATTATCAATGAGCCCCGCTTGGATGATTCCCCCTTGAGACAACTCTTCCTCTACGATAAAATGGAGTAAGCCATCTCCTGAAAAATCTAAGGTGAGCTTTTCTGCGGAACCAAGAACGACTCTACCTTGAGAGGCTCTAATGACTCCATCGTTTCGGATGTAGGGCGCTAAAAGAGCGATCGCTCCCTCTGCAGACGCCGATAAGACACCTGCGTTATGAATAGATGTCGTTTCACTACCGGGCTTTAGAAAAAAAGAATATTTTTCCTGCAAAAAATCGTGATCGTTGATGTCAAGTGTGGAAGCAATTAAAGAGCCAACATCAACAGATGCCGATGGACCAAAATAGACCCCTCGAGAATTGATGAGAAAAACCTTTCCATTTGCTTGCAAGCTCCCGAGAATTGCAGAGGGGTCTTGTCCATTCACCCTGTTTAAGACGCATGAAGATTTGCCAGGCTGCTTAAACACAACCTTCTCGTTTTCACCAATGTTAAAACTCTTGTAGTTAATGATCGCTTTATCTGAGACGGTAATTTCTAATGACCCTGCATCTGTGTGTTTAGATGAAGCTGTTCCCGAAACTGTTTTGGATCCTTTAGGCAGCGCACAGAGCATCCCTGGTAATACAGAGAGAATGAATGCGGTCCTTTGAAAAAAATGAGTCCAGTTCATGCGCAAGGTCCTAAAATCTAACACATACTATTTATTTTAAATTAAAACACTCTCCAATTTACCTTGAAATAGTAAATACAGTTAGGTCCCCTCTGATCTTGACTCAAAGGAAAGCCCGCATCAAAGCTGACATCAAATCGGTAAGGTCCATAAATTCGAGCACCAACGCCTCCTGAGGTCAAAATAATCGAATGCTTCTGATCCTCTCCTCCCCCATTGAGAAAAACACCTCCATGATCGACAAATCCAACGATCTGGAAAAACTCTTTCCACTTTTTCTTCATCCCTGGAACTCTCGCATTTTTGCCCCAAGGGATTGGAACCCTCGCCTCTAAATTCGTATAATACCCATTATCGCCTAAGCCAATAGCGAGTGGAAATCCACGAACGGTATCGATTCCCCCAATAAAAATCTGCTCAGCAAGCGGGAGCTTATACGTTGTCCCCTGACCTGAAAAATTAAAGAGCAAAAAGCAATCCGCTGGCAATTTTTGAAGCCGTTTATAATCCAGCTCTAAAAACACAAACCGAGAGCCCGCGCCCACTCGACTGCAACGAGGATCGATCGCCTTTAACCCTCCTAAAAAATGGGGAATGCCGACATAGAGGGTCGTTTCAAATAGATTTCTTCCCTGACAGCTATCGAGATAATCCAAACGGCTACCAACTCCTGCTATTGGCAACTTATCATTAGAAATGGTGGATTGAAACGAGAGGTTTTTTGAAATGACATATTGAAAGGATCCATACACATCTAAGTTAAGCGGTTTTGTTCTTAAAAGAGCATGATCCACTTTCAGCGTCCCGACGCCCGATCTGCCATGCAGATGCAACGCCTTCATGGCATTGACTCTAAAATCAGAATAGAGATAAGAGAGCTCCATGTGAGTTCCGATAGAATTCAGAGGAACGCGATAGATCGCATCAGCAAAGCGCAAATCTTTAACGGGCATTCCGACAACTCCTGCAAGGGAGAGCATATCTCCTTGAAACAGGGTATTGCCATAGTCAAAACGGGATCCTGCGCGATATAAACTCGTAATGCGCGAGCCATAGTTATTGACATCTGCATAGAGGTGGATTGGGCGTTTATCAGCAACGCGCAAAACGAGATCTGCAGTCCCAGGCAATTCCCCTTTTTTAAAGACCGCTGCCACATCTAAATCCTGATGCTCATTAAGAAGTAACAAAGAGCGGATGAATTGGTTATAGTTAATGGGTTTATTTTTTAGGTTGCGGAAATATTTCTTGATAAACGACTGCTTGTAGTGGCGATTTCCTACGATGCTGATATTCCCCAAAACCCCTTCCATGATCCGAATCTTGAGTATTCCTGCAGAAACTTCCTGCTCAGGAGGGAATACGCGCGCTAAAAAATAGCCTGCATCCACATACTTCTGTTGAATTTTTAAACAGATCTTACCGATTTCTGTCATCGATACGTTGCAGTGAATGCAGGTGTCGATGAGTTTTTGGAGGTCGCTCTGGCTAAAGATGGTATTCCCCTCAAATGCAATCCCATCGACGTGAATACTTCGATTGCCGCCTAGATCCAGCTGCTGTTTGGGGATCTCAATTTCTAAAAGAGGGATCTCTTTATCGGTCTCAATCTCTTTGGACTCCCCCTCTTTTTCAATCTGCCTCTCGACAACTCCAGCGGACGACGATGGCGGACCTACAAATACAGCGAGGAGCAGAGATGGCGCGATGAGAAAGAGCCCCAAGGCGAGTGTTTTGAAATGCATATCAGTCCTTCTTTAACCTAAAAACGGCAGTTGGAGACGGCAAATTGACGCAATCTTTTGAATTATACTGCAGTCGGCCTGAAACTTGGAATTTGGACCGCGCCAAAGCCCCGCGGATCGTCGATCATAAGTCGCAAAAT
>CAMAVL010000038.1 GCA_945861735.1 Chlamydia trachomatis | reverse complement strand
GTTTTTGGCCGAGTTGGGTATAACTTAAGCTTTGTGTTTTAATTTGTTTATTTGTATTAGGAGTAATAAATGTCGATTGCGTTTTATTTTTAATTATTTTGGGTTAAAATGTCTGGTCCAGTACAGCCAAATAGAAGAGATAATCTCTTTAGGATTTCCTTTCCTGGTTCAAAAGATAAGAAAGTTGTTCGGGTTTCTTTGAATCCAGATGTGCCGTCTGTTCCTCCAGAGGTGATACAAAGGGCTTTAAAAGCAATCGAGCAGCCTTTAGATTCGACTCCTCCTTCATTAAATCAGATGCGGATTACTAAATATGAGGATAGTAAAAAACTTGATTATACGTATAATGGAGATGTTAAGATAATTTTATTAAATACAGAAGTAGCATCTGATTCCAATATCACAGTCGATATTATTCCTGGATTTTCTTCGCCTGCTAAAGCCTCAAAAATGCATTCTGTTGCAAAGCAATGGGACAAGCTCATTCCAAAAGAGGGGCTCACACGGGGTCTTGCCATTTTTTGTTTATGTATAGCCAGTTTATTGACGGTCTTTATATTGCCGATCGTTGTGACTGCGATGGGAATTTCTGATTATCAAAAGAAAGTAGCTCGAAAGATAGGAGAATTTGATATTTCTTTGGGAGGCAATGGCCCTTCCGGACCTGATACTCTGATAGAAACGTTGCGCACAATCCAAAAAACAATTGAAAAAAGAGACAATAAAGACCTTTATAAAAACCTGAATGTTTGGATCACAGCTGCAAAGGATTTGCAGCAATGTGCACTGGGGGGAATTGAAAGGGATGCATTTATAAGGCCTTTTTTAGAAAAAATAGAAAACTCGCTAGCGGCTTCATTTGTACTTCCGTGCGGCTTTTATGAAGGAGAAGAGTATCAACCCGCTTTACTCGTCATGCATAGAAAGCGTGAGGGATCCTATGTTGTTGAAAAGCACATCCTAATGGCTGGGGGCATCGCAGAGTTGTCTAAAGTAAACGTCACACAGACATTTCACTTTACTACGAAGGAGGAGGTAGGGAAATTTCTTAATGCTTTAGTGGACTTGCAGCGCCGCGTTGATCCATCTGAGCTATCAGCTGCACAGAAGAAACAGGCCCAGGTATTATTTATTTCCCCATCCAAAGTGGATCCGCAAGAAAGGCTTGATCAAAAAAACCTTGTCCGCGCGGATCTAATTGCAGAAACGCTAGTATTATGTGGGGGTGCTTTGCAAGAGGCTTCCCCAACTGATAAGGTCAAAACGCCTTCAAAAGATCCGATGAGTTTGCTGGGAGTTTTCTTTAAGGATAATAAAGAGGCGCAAGAAGTTGGACTCGGAGATAAAGCATTATTTTTTATGCATGTCGTTTCTCAAACGAGTCGCTCTCTTGAGAAATATTGGGATGCGCTCAGTCCAGAAAAACGAATAGGATACGCTAGTCATTTAGCTGTTCGACTTGAAGAGCTGGAAAAGATGCTAATAAGAGCATACGGGAATGGCGTTGCTACAGGTATTGTAGGGCCGATTAAAAAAGGGGCAGAAAAGTTTAAAAAATCTGTGGATCAAAAAGTCCTAAGTTCTCGGGAGTCAGAACGCATTCAAGCTTTAGAAGAAAACCCAAAAACAGCGCCTCTTCAGCTGTTTTGGAATCAGCCGGGGATTCCTTCAGAAGGCAGTCTTAGCGCGGTACAACAAACAGGTCAGATCGCAGGCATTGCTTCAAAAAGAAAAGAGCTCCTTTCCCTTAGAGCTGCATTTAAGAATAAGGCACCTAGCGAAGGCGATGTTAATAAGATCTGTACAGAAGCGAATGCGTTGGTGGATCTTGGGGAAACTTTAATTGATGCTAAAGACTACATACAGGGAAGAACCTGCGCACATGCGTTTTTAAAAACAATGCCTCTTTTAGGTGAAGAGGGGGTGTTTACAAACTTTACAAGTGAGCAATTGGCAGTCTATGGAAAATTGCTTACGCAGGCATGTCAGCAGATCTTTGAAACGAAATTTCGATTAGGCCACGCATCGGCAAGTTCTGAAGAGGCGGTTCTCCTCTTTTCAGTGAGATCTTTACAGACTCAAATGAAGGATATTCAAATCCAGAAGCTGCAAGAACGATTCAAAACTAACTTATCGGCTGATCAAAAACGGAAATTACTGACTGCTGACACCAAAGAAAGTTGGGATAGATTCTTTGGTGTAAATCGCTGGAAAGAGAGTCCTACCCCGTCATGTTTATCAGTTATTGAAATGAATAGACTAGGGGTTGCTGCTAAAGAGGGGGGCTTAACTTTAGAAGAATGCAAAATTCTCTCTACTGTGAATTTTATTCCTGATCTCTATCAAGGGAAACTCATTATAAAAAAGGATCTATGCTTCGCGCCGTCCACGGATGCAGATCTTGCAGAAAGGGTCAATGCGCTGAGGACTTTTCGCCAAATGCCTAAAGAAAAGGATAAGTTCTTAGTCGATCGCGTATTGTCTTGGGAGACGCTAAAAGATTCCTCAGCAAAAGACTACCTACTCGGGCTTCAAGCAATACTACAAGGATTCGAACATCCAGATGGGACAGGGCCTGTAGCCACAGAGGTGTCAGAGGTTCTAATTAATGCCTATCAAACTCAAATCGATGACGAAGGATTATTACCTCCCATGGTAGTGAATTGGAAAAAAGAAGAGTTTTTTACCCAATGTGTACTTCATCCAGAACACTCTTTATATTTAGCTTTTAAAACTCAGATTGATGCAGGCCTTTGGTTTTTAAAAGCTCAAGCAAAAGCTGTCAGAGAATTAGAAGATCCTTCGGATGTGCCTCTTAAGATTAAAACTCTCCAAGCAATCCAGCAGTCTCAATTGAGAGAAAAGTTAAGCACAATAGAGGGACGCTTAAAGATTACCACCTCACCATCTACCCTGGATCAGGATAAAACTCCATGCATTCGGGTAGGGGATGAGACTAATGGTTTCTATTATTATCCCGATGAATTACCAGGGACATTAGGCTCCTATACATCACCTGCGAATAAACAAATATATCTTAGCTCATTGGGTCCTATTCCAGAAGAGATCGCATTAAGACGGGGGGGGATTCCTTGTGACTGGATAATCGAAGAGGTAAGAGATCGCGTTTTAGTAGAAGCGCCGGAGATATTATTCCCATCTAGGGCTCTCATAGAAAGTAAGGAAACTCCAAGCACGATTTTAGATCCTTTATATGAAAGTACGCTTAAAACAATGCTATCAGACGAATGTAATTGTGTGAAAAATGCAATTGCATTTTGTATGCAAAATCCCCATTTATTGGAAATCGATTTCGTCCAAGCTCGTATTTTACAGGTTTTAAATGGAGCCGATTATTTCTTGATGGAGATGCATATTGATCCAACTTATTTTGTGAATGCGATAGAGGGGCTCAAAAAAATAATTGAACAAGCTTTGGGCTCTAATAAAGTTAAAACGGCAGCCTTTCTGCTTCATATAGCAACGCAAATTAAAGACAGTGCAATGAAGGCAGCTCCTAAGTGGGACGTGGACTCTCCCGACTACAGGTGGATGGAAAAGCAAAGGCCCTTTGCTCTGTTTTATTTAAAAGAGATAGAAGATGGCAATGAGCTGAAAACACTTATAGAAAAAAACCAAGCCGCTTTTGTTCGACTTAACGCTGTTTCCAGTTTTAATCTTGAATGGAAGAAAGTTTTAGAAAATCTCTCAACATCGCTCGGCTCTAGTGACACTCTTAAAGCGGGGCTCTATTTTTTAAATGCACTTAAAGCAGCAATTCCCGCTGGCACTCCACTGCGCGAAGCGCCAGCGGGAATTGCTGCACTTAAAGAAATGGATATTCAGAATGCTTCCGAAGCAGAAAAACAACAGGTGTTCGCGATCTGGGATAGAATCCACAAAAATGCATGTTCATCAAAATTTCCATTTCTTTTAAGTAAAGTGACTCAGCACATGGAAGAAAACATTCTTCCAATCATCGGAGAACAAGCCCCTAAACTTGCAAAACAGGGTATAAAAGAAGAAGGCGAATTTGATGTGGATTTGCCAGAAGAGGTTGTCACGGATAAACACTATAGCAAGATATTTGGCCAAAAGATGTTTAAGTGCCGATATGAAAATAAAGGAACCTATGAAGTATTTATCTTTAAAGTGGGTGATACAGAATTTAAGGTGGAAAAAAACCTGATTACAAAAGAGGTGTCGCGCATCTCGCAAAAAATTAAGGATATTCTCTACGTCCACGTGGAACCCAAATGCAAGGAATTAGCAAATGTAGGACTTCTATTGCAAGATAAGGGGATGTGGATTCAAGAAAATGATCCTACCCAGGGATTACTCATTATTCCATCCATCGGATCGATTAAGGGCGACATTTTGGAGGATCCAAGGGTTTTACGATTAGAACTCACAGGCAAACAAGAACTCGTAAAAATTCAAACAAATACAGGTAAAGTCGTCTGCCAGGATTCTGTCGGAGACTATACGCGGTGGTTTCCGAGCTCTCATGAGTCGAACGTTCTTTTTTTGAGAGATTTGAAAGGGGATGACTTCTTTGGGGACAAACAGATCAATGAGATCTATTTTTTAGATTCAGGGTTTAGTTTAAAAAAAGAGAGAGAGTCGCTTCCCTTAGGTGACCACATGGAACATCCAACGATATGGATCCCTTCAGGTAAAGGCTCAGGATGGCAGTATCAAACGACAGGGACTCAATGGCTCTCTACTCAATTTGGAGGATCTTTTGAAGAATGCATGATTCCTCTGGTGAAAAACCAAGGAACAGCTTCGGAAGAATTAGAGATTCGAGTCTCTCCCCATCCGATCATTCCAGCAAGTGGAAATGATTGGGGCACTAAAAAAATAGAATTTGTCAAAGCTCCATCAGGAAATGCATTTGGAAAGCAGCTTGTCATCTCTTTCAATGCTAAGAAGGAAATGAACGCTTCTCATGCTGGTTTCTTGTATTTGGCCTATCACTGTTTTGCCAGAGGTGATTTGGATCAAGCGGGTTTTTATCTCGAACAACTCAGTGGGAAAAATATTACATTAGACTCTTCTGAAGGACCTCTACTTGATTATCTAGGAGAGCAGTTATTTATCCACCCTGCATATAGCACAAGAGCCCAAGCCTTTTTATTAAAAGCAGAACTTAAATTGGCAAAAATTCAAAGAGAGCAGTTCAAGCAATCTCTCTACAAGCAAGATTGGGAAAAGTTGCATCGCAGGATGGATCGCATTCTTCCGTTATATCAGGCATATACTAAAGAATCAGGGGATCCTCAAAAAGTGGCTAGATTGAATCGCTCTAAGCTTTTATTAACAGACGATGAGCGCGAAGAGCTTAATAATATGAAAGATCACTGTATCCGGAATATTATTAATTTGCCATCCACACAGGGAACAGTCACAGCTTCCCTTTTAGGTTCTTTCGGATTTGAAAAGCCGACGTCTCTGAATAACTGCCCTGAATTTATGAATTACCTCATCCTCCTTGGGAAAGAACCTGATCCTAAAGCGATATTTGCCTCTCTTCAAAAAGAGGGGATTGTCTTATCTTCTAAGCAGATGTTAGAAAACTTTTGGACCTACTGGCGCGTGATCCAGAAAGATAAGATTTCTCCAGAGCGGCTAGCAATACTGATGGGGCCTATTCCTCAAGCAGATGAAATGGATTCAGATCTTGTTAAAGCTATTGATTTTGCTAGGAAGATGCTGCTGACGCTGTCTAAAATGCAGCTAGAAGAACCTCTCGCATTACCTCCTGCATCCTCTTTTGAAAGCGTCTCCCCGATCTTAGCAGCTTATCGATTAAAGAAAGGGAAAGATCCAGAGGGGCGCGCCTTTTTAACAGAACCTATGGGACCTGGGGGAATTGCCCTTTGGAATTTTTTGAAATCGGGAGCACATAAAGGGACCTTGCATCATGTTCAGAAGGCATTCGAAAATGTTTTTAAATCATTTTTCGATGCATCTGCAGCTTTAGATTCAAGAATCGGATCAGAGCTGGGGATTCCTTTAGAAAATGAAATTTCTGTCCAGGATTTTAAAGAGAAAATTAATGGGAGCGGGATTCCGGATGAAGAAAAGCAGATGTATCTTTTAGCTCTAAAGTCAATTCCAGAAAATAGAGAAAGAAGGCCCCTAATTGAATTGTTGAAAAAACTCCATGAAGCCAAGATTCCAATTACGACAAAGAGGGCGGAGCAAGCGGCGCTTAAAAGAATAGAGGCCTTAGAACAGGCGCAAGCAGCACCTGTGCGGCAGGAGCCTGCTCAGATTAATTTAACGGAGTTGGTTAAATCGAATAAAGCTATAAGCGATCCGCAGATTTGGGGAAGCGCTCTTGAGGCTAAAGCGGATGTTTATAGTAGGATGCAGCCCATCATCACAAGAGCAGAGGCATTAAAAACTCAATTTCAAGATGGTGAAAATGATTCTTCTATGAAAAAGCTAGAAAATAGCCGAATTTGTCAAGGGATCGATTATGCTAAAAAAGAACAACTCGCTTTAGTTAGTCATGAAGGCGGTAAGGCCTTTGATGAAAAGAAGGTAGAAGCCTGTATTGGCGCGCTCAAAAATAGAATTGCTGAATTGTCTAATGAAACAAAAACAATCAGAACCGCGGTTGTCGCATTGATCGAGCCGCATGCAGCGGATCTTGGTCTCTACATCCAATATGCAAATCGCAATCAATTCAATGATCAAGCAATTTTCAATGCCATTTTAGATCTTTATCAAGATGGAAAATTAAATGGCATTACAGACGCTGAAAAACAAATTACGGAATTTTTATTCCAGGCAGTTAAGCTTCAGCTTTTTGAAAAGGCCATTAACGATGACTCGGGCTCTTTTGCGCAGTTAAAGTCTTTAGATCCCGCTTCGCTCGAATGGAGGTCTGTTTCAGCTGAAATTCTTAAAAAATGCAACCGAGCAGTAGACTTGACCTTCTTTTCAATGAATCAAAATGAGCCAAAGCTAGATAAACCCAACGCCAAGCCGATGTTGGTATTTAGCTACAGGCAAAACATTGGGATTACAAGAGAGCAAGTCGAAACGATCGAACAGATTATAGGCACTCCCAATGCACTTACAGAGCTGCGTATGGGTCTTGGGAAATCCTCCGTCATATTTCCGCTCGTAGCGCGTCTTTTAGCAGATCAAGGGAAATTTGCAACTGTTATTTTTACAGAAGAGCTTATCGAACAAAGCCGCAAGGACATGGATAAAAGGGCCTATGAATTCCAGTTTCAAAGAAGTCCCGACCTTTCGGCAGGGGAGCTGGCAGAAACTTATCGGACATTGCTAGAAGTGAAATTGGATAAAAAATATGTCATTACAACAAGTAGTCGCTTAGCCGCTTTAGAAAATAAGTTTCATGAGCTCAATAAAAAAATGAGCGAAGAGAAAACAGCGTATGACAAGCTGGAAAAAAAACTGGAAGAAGGCCCCAAAAATAAAAAGCTTGTAGAGCAGCAAGCCCGTTCTTATTCAAGACTTGTAGATCTTGAAACAAAAAAGGAGTGGATCAGAAAGATCTATTCTGTTTTTGGGGGCCTTGATGCGCGATTTCTAGTTGATGAAGTCGATGCCATCTTTAATATTTCGCTTGAGCAAAATTATTCAGAGGGGCTCGCCGAAAATGTGGACGAATTGACGTTTAATACGGGCGAGAAGATTTTTAAAATAATCTTCGAATCGGCCCATCCAAGCATAGAAAAACTTAAAAAGTGTTTTTTAGCGAACACACAAGCGACTCTTTCTTTGCAAGAGGTTCAAGAGGCAACTAAAGAAATAGGGAAAAAGTTGCAATCAGATTTCCCAGCTCTTGCGAATGTCAATTCAGAAGAATTTGGAAAATACGTGGCAAGCATTGTAGTTGGTAGTAATGTGGCACCTCTTCCGAAAGGCATGGAAGAGCTAGCTCCTACAGAAGCGGAAGCTATTGGAGCCGTTAGGCACTGGCTTTCTAAAACATTACCAACCCTGTGTAAAAAACGCCTTGGGCTCGATTTTGATATCAGTAAAGATGGATATTCGGTCACTCCAAGACAAGAAGAGAGAGAGAAACCGAATACAAAATTTGGACAAGAAGCAGAACTCACAGGCTATCACCAACTCACCTATTACTGCAAAGCGCCAAGTCAAGAGTTCTTTAAAAGGATTCTTCCAGAAATAGAAGCACAAAATAGCGTGGATGCGTGGAAAAAATGGCGCAATCTACTTGGAAACGAAGATCAATATGTGGCGTTTTCAGCAGATACCCCTACAGGTCAAGAGCTGCGTTCTGGTTTTTTAAGATTTGTCATGCAAAATCAAAACTACATTCAAGTGCATCGAGAACAGATTACCTGTCGAGTCCAAGATCTCATAGCAGCAAGACAGGTTGCTGGTGCATCAGGAAGCATGAATCGATACGCTATGCCAGCTTCTTTTCAACAGTTAGCAGACCCCTCCCAGGATCCCCGCTTTGTCACAGGGGACCTATTGATGAGGCTTTCGGAGATGGACACTGGATTAGAGGTCCCTGTTGCAACATTTGGAGATCCTATAGCCCAAATGACAGCGCTTTTGGAAGATAAAACATGTAAGGCGATTATTAACTTAGGGACAACGTCTCCAGGTAAAACAACTGTAGATGTGATCAAAACTCTTAGAGAAACAAAGCCTGGTAAAAATAAACAGTTTATTTTTATCCATCCACAAAAAAAAACAGCCTATTTTTGGAATAAAGGGGCCGCAGCCCCTATCCCTTTTGATAAGGTAAGAGACGCCCGGTTGGTCGATCCCACAACCTGTGTGTATTATTTTGCTCCAGCAGATATTCGTGGAACAGACTTTAAAATCCCATCGGGGTATGGAGCTTTAATTACAGGGCCAACGACCACCCTTCCCTTAATGGAGCAGGCGGCCTGGAGACTGCGAAAGCTTGGGATGGGACAAGGTCTCAAATTCTGTATTGAAACGGCTTTAGCAGAGCGGATCAAAACGGCGCAGAAAGTAGCGGTTGTCACGCTCAAGAATGTATTTGAGGATATTTTATCTCAAACAATGCAGGAAGACAGCGTAATTAACTTTAAGGCACAAACGGCGCGGCCTCAGAGCATTTGGATCAAAGAAGTAAAACAGGTGTTATTTAATCCATCTAAGATAGTTTTAAAACCTCAAGAAAAGGAAGCCTTTTTGACCCGAGTTGATTCAGAAATAGAAATGTATAAAAAAACTAAGTCCTTATTTTTTGCAGAAAAGAAGATGAACTATTTACAAGATTATACCCTAGCTGAGATGCAAAAAACGACAGATTACATCACGGCTGCATATGAAGCGAAAGGATCAGAGTTAGCCAATGTCATACCATCGCTTAAAGAAGCTGCCAAAAAAGCAATTGCAGAAATAAATGAAGCCAAAAGTGAATTTATCAAATCTAAAGAATCTCATAAAGCCCACTTACCGCCCTTGGTTGCAAAAAACATTTCATTAGATGCGGGAAGTGAAGCTCAAACGGAGCAGGAGACAGCACAACAAACAGAACAACAGCAACAGCAGTCGGTCGAAGCTTCCTACCTCACTCCGGGGCGCAGAGGGAAACGAGCGCTCTACGATGATCCTTCAGAAGACAGTTTCTGTCTGAGTACGCTCCACTTTCCTGCTGCTGGCTGGTCTTTCTCCAATATAGAGGAGTGCTTTAATAATTGCGGACTTTCAGGACTTTTATGGATGACACAAAGTTTTTCTAATTTTTTTAAAACGAGTGGCTCTCAAGGAAAAGCTCTTGGATCCTTCATGGTTATCCAACAAAAGCCTCTTGCTGCTACTCCTAATATTATTCCTGATATAGAGGGGATTCTCCTCTCCTCTTTGGATAGTTTCACCTGTCGGCCAGACGAAGATCAGAGCTTTACCACTCAGTTAAAATTCGGATCGGGAGTCATATATTCTTTTAAATATGAGGACCCCTATGTGGATATTCAAAATTCCTTTGGAGAACCGCTGGAGAAGAATGAGGCCTATCATCGTCTATTAGGTCAGGCAAAGCTCATTATGGGATTTGCAGATAAACAGTTTTCTCCAGATGAAATAACAGCGTTAAAGGCCTGGTTCAAAAAGCTTCCTCCAGATCAGCAAGGGAATTTGAATGCAGCTTTAGGCAAGCGGATGGCTGGGGATGCCGTTAAAATGTTATCCTCTTGGGCCGCTGAATAGTAAATAATTCATTAAACCTTTTAATTAATTAATCTTTTTATTTTAGTTTATTTGTGATACCATGCTGTAAATATTTATTATTTTGGACTAAGCTAATGTCTTTATTTCCTGTTCCGAGCTTGTTTTCTTTAAGTCTAAGGGCGACTCAATCTTCTATGGAAACTCAATTGCAGTCTTTTTATAAAACCCATCCTCCCTGTTCTTCTATCACGAAAGAATCTTTTCCGGCTCCAAATGCTCTTTTCGAGCTTGTAAGTCGTTTTTTTTATCCAACGCCACGAAATCCGTTGGATCAATATATAGAAAAGCTTCCAGGCTCCCTTTTAAATGAGCTTGCGACACCCCATCTTTTAGCCAAGTATGTGCAGTTATGGGGATCTTCTCGTTCGGTAGAGGCATGCTGGCAAACGCTTTGTGAAAAGCAGGGGTTTCACCTAGAAACGGCAGTTGGAGACGGCAAATTGACGCAATCTTTTGAACAAACACCTCTTCCGATAGGGGGGGCCTTCACCGTTCGGGAATGTGCGCCCCCTATCGAAAAAAGTTCTTGTTCAAAGCCTTGCATCACTTTGCCATCTCGAGCTGCCATTTCTAGATTTAAAGGCACGTGCGTATCTAAGGAGCAAATATTTTACATGCATTATTTTGAAAAAAATTTCAATCATGCAAGAGGGCATTTTTCTCGTCTTCCTATTCTCGTACAGGCTTTATATGTTGAAAATCGAAAGGCTATTCATTCGCTTCATTTTTCAAACAATGGATGCATCAATGGTCGAAAATTAATCAGTTTAGGAAAGCTATTTCCCCATCTTTCCTATCTTCATATACAGAGCTGCCCACACCTCACAAAAGAATCCATAAAAAACATCATTACAAACCATCCTCACTTAGAACAGATGCATTTCATTGCAGCAATTATTGTAGATGATGAGACGCTCTCTTTGATGGCAAAGACCTGTAAAAAACTTAAAACTTTAGATTTTAAGACAATTAATTCAGACGTCCGCAAAGAGACTCTTTTAAAATTAATCGGGAATAATCCGGATTTAGAAAAGATAGAGCTTGGACGATTTAAATGTTTGGATGATGCAGCGTACGCCCAAATCGTTTTGTGTTGCAAGCGGTTGCGCCTCTTAAAAGTTTTTGACTGCGATAAAATCACCCCCCGTTTTTTTAAGCAGGTTTTTACACAATCCTCTCATTTACAAGAGCTCCATATTGTAAGATGTAATCAATTTAAAGATGAATATGTAGAGGATGCAGTTGAGCAGTATTCCTTGACTCAATTGGAAATTAAGGAATGCCATTCTTTAAGTCCTCTTGCGAAAAGCTGTTTATTTAAAAAATTTCCTAACCTTTGCTAATCTCGACTTTGCAACTTTTTCTGAGTTCATCTCTCTCAAGCGAGATGAACTCAGAAAAAGTTGCAAAGTCGAGCTAATGAGTCTTTTCTGGAAGAAAATAGCTTATAAGCGCTATGCTTAAAATCTCAATTTCTACCAGGTAATTCCCATGCGCACAGCCATTCTACACTCTCTCAATGACGCCGTTTCAGTGATCGAGTTTCTTAAAACCCCCTATGCAATTCATTTCATCGAGGAGTTAAGCGAGGCGATTGCAGAGTGTTTTCAAAATGGGGGAAAGGTCCTCATTGCTGGAAATGGAGGAAGCTTATGCGATGCGGCTCACTTTGCGGAAGAGCTGACGGGCGGCTTTAGAGAGAAGAGAAAAGCGCTGCCGGCGATTGCCCTCAATGATGCGGGCCATTTGACGTGCGTTGGCAACGATTTTGGTTTTGAGGATGTGTTCTCTAGAGCTATCGAAGCTTTGGGAAAGCCAGGGGACATCTTTATCGCTCTGACAACGAGCGGAAATTCAATCAATCTTTTGAATGCCATTCCAGTTGCTAAAGAGATCGGCATGAAAACAGCTAGCTTTTTAGGAAAAACCGGCGGAAAAATGAAAGGAATGAGTGATTTTGAGCTCATCGTTCCAGGCTTTACCTATTCAGACCGGATCCAAGAAGCCCATATGACAGCCATCCATATCCTCATTGAAATGGTCGAAAACCACCTTTTTGCACCTTCTGCGTGTAGAAATTAGACCAGGTATGTTAGTCTTATCTATACCCAACTCGGTCAGCAACTTGGAATTTGGACCGCGCCAAAGCCCCGGGGATCGTCGATCTTAAGTCGCCCCATATTGTTAATATGGGGCGACTTAAGATCGATGATCCGCG
>CAMAVL010000037.1 GCA_945861735.1 Chlamydia trachomatis | reverse complement strand
TTGTATACCCAACTCGGTCAGCAACTTGGAATTTGGACCGCGCCAAAGCCCCGGGGATCGTCGATCTTAAGTCGCCCCATATTGTTAATATGGGGCGACTTAAGATCGATGATCCGCGGGAGCTTATCGCGCAGGTCCAAATCCAAGTTCATGACCGAGTTGGGTATAGCGAAAGCATTTCTTTACAACCATCTAATTAGGAACGGGAGGATGTCAATGGCTTAAAATCAGTTCAGTCTTACCACTGAATCACGACTTTGATCTCATCAGGGGAGTGCTCCGAAAAGGCTTTTTCAAATTGGGCGTAGGGGATCTTTTGCGAAATCATCTTTTGCACAAGCCCTGGCCACTTTTTTGATGCAGCTTCTAAATCGGCAATGCCCATTTTAAAGTGATCAATACTTGCATTCACACTGCCGAGCATCACTTGGTTTTTAAGGACGAGTTTGCGCATGATATCGGCTCCATCGACATTGATTGGGCGCTGATCTCCAGGAACACCTGTTAAGACAAAGACGCCGTTAATGCCGAGCATTTCTAAAAGATCAAAGTCGAGTTTCGCAATTCCAGCAGCTTCTACAATCATTTTGATGTCGGGATATTTTTTTTGAAAGGTGGATATATTCACTTCTCGGTCGTTGATATACGTGCCGCCCATCGCTTTAAAGATTTGTGCTCTTGCGCTATTTGGATCGACAACATCGAGGCCAAGTAGAATAGCGCCTCTTAAAGAGAGGATTAAACCAGCGAGCAGGCCAATGGGGCCAAGTCCTGCGACGAGAACGGTCTTTCCTTGAAGCCAATGGGGTTTGTCTTTAATGAAATTTAGACGCGCTGTTTGGATAATGCCGGCTTCATCGATTGCTTTTTCAACAACAGACATGGGTTCTGCAAGGACTGCGATATCTGCGATGGATGCGGGAACGGAAAGAGCAAAGCATTCTTTATCGACAACGTACTCTGATTGAAATCCGTGGCGCCCTTTGATGCCGCGCTCGGTATAATTGCCGGTCGCGCACATGTCGTAGCGATCGTTATGGCAGGCTTCACATTGTCCACAGCCGCGTCTGACTGTAAACACGAGATGATCGCCTGGTTTAAATCGTTTGACGCCAGAGCCCACTTCCACGACTTGAGAGACCATTTCATGGCCGATGATGAGCTCGGATTCTCCTGACGGCGCATTGGCTCTTCCTCCAGAGGCTTCTTCCCGATCGGTTCCGCAAATGCCAACGCGTAGAACTTTTGCTTTAATTTCATCCGGATTTTGGATTTTGGGATCTGGGTAGTCGGATAGACGGATGTTTTTTGTTCCAGGTTTTAGGGCAATTGCTTTCATGTGATTTCCTTGGTTGCGTTTTATTAAATTTTATGTAATATATAATTTTAATGAAGTCAATTAAAATTAGAGTAATCATGCAAACCCCAGAGCATAAGAGAGTAGAAGTTCCCCTTCAGGATCAATATAACCCGTGGAAAACATGGGGGCCATATGTGTCTGAAAGGGCCTGGGGAACTGTTCGAGAGGATTATAGCCCAGAGGGAGATGCCTGGAATTATTTAACGCATGACATGGCGCGCTCGAAAGCTTATCGCTGGGGAGAGGATGGGATTGCGGGGTTTTGCGACGCCTTTCAAATGCTTGTGTTTTCTTTAGGCTTTTGGAACGGGCAAGATCCGATTTTGAAAGAGCGTCTCTTTGGTCTTAATCCCTTTGAAGGCAATCACGGCGAAGATGTTAAAGAATACTATTTCTATTTGGATGCAACGCCGACCTATTCTTATGCGAAGTATCTCTATAAGTACCCTCAAAAAGAGTACCCTTATGCGGAGCTGATTGCTGAAAATCAAAAGAGGAGCGCTTTAGATCGGGAATATGAGCTGCTCGATACGAAAATTTTTCAAGATAACCGCTATTTTGACATTGTGGTCGAATATGCTAAAGAGAGTCCCAGTGATATCTGTATTCGGGTTGAGGCGTTTAATCGAGGAGATAAGCCTGCCATTTTACAGATGTTGCCGCAATTATGGTTTCGCAACCGTTGGTCTTTTGATCCTGAATTTAGCAAAGAGCGTCCGGTTATTACAAAGAAAACAGAGACGGAAGACTCGTTGGTGGTTTTGGCGGATGGCTCAATGATGCCATCGCCTGAAAAACTCTTTCAACCCTATCAATTAGAGCCGTTTTATTTGTATGGGGATAAGGGAGCGACTCTTCTATTTACAGATAATGAATCAAATGATGAGAAGCTCTTTGGCTCTGGAGCAAAAAATAAGTCGCCCTACGTTAAGGATGCATTTCATCGGCACATCATTGAAGGTGAAAACTGTATTAATCCTGAAAATCGCGGAACAAAGGTGTGTTTTCAATATAAGGACATTGAAATTGCTCCAGGTAAATCGCATGTGATTCATTTAAGACTTACAAGTAAAAAATTGAGTCATCCTCTAGCAGATATTGATCGCATTATGAATTTAAGAAAGGAGGAGGCTGATCTTTTTTATGACTCGATTCAGTCAAAGGCGCTGACGGAGGATGAAAAGAAAATTCAGCGTCAAGCGTTAGCTGGGATGCTCTGGAGTAAACAGTTTTACTTTTATGATGTGAAGCAGTGGTTTCAAGGAGATGATCCTTCAGCCGCCCCTTCGACATCCCGCTTTAACATTCGCAATTACCATTGGACCCACTTGAGCTCTTCCCATCTGTTTTCTATGCCCGATAAGTGGGAATACCCCTGGTTTGCCGCATGGGATTTGGCATTTCATTGCTTGCCACTGGCCCTTGTCGATTTAGATTTTGCTAAAGAGCAGTTAAAAGTTCTTTTAACACATCATTTTCAACATCCCAATGGTCAGATTCCAGCATATGAATGGGGCTTTTCAGATCTGAATCCCCCCGTTCAGGCATGGGTTTTATGGGAGTTGTACACAAAAGAGGTGGAGCAAAAAGGAAAAGGAGATCGTCATTTTCTAGAGCTGTGCTTTGCGAAATTGGTTACTAATTTTGTGTGGTGGATCAATAAAGTCGATCGGCAGGGAAATAACTTCTTTGAAGGGGGATTCTTAGGCCTGGATAATATTTCTGTCATCGATCGGAGTAAGTCTCTGTCGGGTGGAGGACATATCGAACAAGCGGATGGAACGGGGTGGATGGGCTTTTTTTCGCTTATGATGATGAAAATTGCATTGGAGCTTGCGAAAGAGGATCCGATTTTTCAAGACGTTGCGACGACCTATTTTGAGCATTTCAGTGACATTGCAGCGGCAATTCAGGGGGGTAAGGGCCTATTCATCCAAAAAGGGATCGACATGTGGGATGAAGAGGATGGATTTTTCTATGATGTGATTGCCTATCCGAATGCAACGCGGCAGATGCTCAAGATTCGCTCTTTTGTGGGTCTTATTCCCTTTTTCTCTCTCGAGTTTTTTGAAACAGAAGAGCTCGAAAAGTTTCCTAGGTTTTATAAACACTTTCTCATGTTTAATAAACTCCATCCTAAAAAAATCAAGCAGGCCGTTACCCGATATACCTATGAAGGAAAAGAGCGTTATTTATTATCGATGATGAATTTAGATCAAATAAAGCGACTGCTTAAATGCGCATGGGATCCAGCGGAGTTTCTCTCTGTGCATGGCTTAAGAAGCTTATCGAAATATCACCAAGAACATCCTTTTTCCTATGATAACAATCAGGTGGGATATGAGCCTGCCGAGTCGATTGAGCGCATTAAGGGAGGGAATTCAAATTGGCGTGGACCGATTTGGCTGCCGATGAACATATTATTCTTGAATGCATTGGAAAGGCTCAAGTCTGCAGTGGGAGGGCATTTCCAAATTCAAGACATCACGCTCGATGAGATGATCCTCTCCTTAAAAAATCGGCTAATCGATCTCTTTCGAAAAGATGCTGAGGGTAATCGCGCGATTTTTCATAATCAGAATTTCCCCGAAAATGATCCCCATTGGAAAGATCTCATCCTCTTTTATGAGCATTATCATGGAGACACGGGAAGAGGGCTTGGCGCATCGCATCAGACGGGATGGAGCGGTGTGATTGCAAGTGTGATTGATGGACTTAAGTAGTTTGTAAAAGAATCTATATATACTGTCGGCTGCATGAAACTTTGATTTCATGTGACTTTTGGCAATGTTTGAAAATTCCAGCTTAACAAGGACTTCGACTCTTCCACCAAAATTCTGAATGCAACTATTTATCCCTTGACATCCTCCCCTTCCTTTAGGAAGGGGAGGATGTCAGTGCGCCCAGCATGGGCGCACTCTATAAGGTGAAAGTCCTGAACAGCGAAGATAGGAGTAGCTGTTAGCCAAAGGCAAGGGTGTCCACCGTAAGGTGGAATCTGAAGGAAGCCCGAGGCAAAATCCTGGGCTGAGTTACACGAACTTCATTTGAGGCTAGTTATACTGCAGTCGGCCTGAAACTTGGATTTGGACCTGCGCGATAAGCTCCCGAGGATCGTCGATCATAAGTCGCAAAATATTAACAATATAGGGCGACTTATGATCGGCGATCCTCGGGGCTTTGGCGCAGGTCCAAATCCAAGTTTCAGGCCGACTGCAGTATAAGTTCCCGGTTTCAAACTACGTGAAATCTCCCGCGGTTGTGCGATCGTAAGTGGGTTTGTATCATCCATACTGACCCGCTTACGATCGCACAACCCCGGGGCTTTGACGCAGTTTTAAATGCGAAAATTATTCCTTTACGAGCCCTAAACCAATTTCAAAGCCGCAGTAATGAGTCCTGCGAGGTTGGGGGATTGAGACCTTTCCATCGCAGTCTTGATCGCTTTTTGAGCCTGAGCTGTGTTGTACCCCAAATTAATCATCGCGCTGATGGCATCCGATGCCAAAGATTGCTCTTTATTGTTAGCTGAATGAGGGTTAGCACCTGTTTTGTCGTCAAATTTTTTGATTTTATCGCGCATTTCAATGATGAGCCGCTCGGATGTTTTTTTTCCAATCCCTGGAATTTTACAGATGAGATCGCTTTTTTCTTGAGAAATCGCGTAGTGCAAATCACTGATATCCATATGACCTAAAAGGGAGAGCGCTGTTTTAGGTCCAATTCCTGAGATGTCGATCAAGGATTCAAAGAGATCGCGCTGTTCCCTTTCGATAAATCCATAGCATTTATGAGCGTCTTCACGGATCACCGTAGAGATAAAGAGAGTAAGCGAGGATCCGATTTGGGGAAGCTTGGCGTAGTTATTAAATGGAATTAAGAGGCGGTATCCAAGTCCTTGGGTCTCAAGAGTGACTTTTTGAATGGAAGATTCTGTAAGGATTCCTTTGATGTATTCAAGCATGATAGGCCTTTTGCGTTAAGGGTGTGGGCATGACAGATGGCAAGCGCTAGCGCATCGGCGGCATCCTCTGGTTCAGGAGGATGCGGGAGGCGCAAAAGCAGTTGGATCATTTTTTGGACTTGGGTTTTGCTAGCGGACCCATTTCCAACAACAGCTAGTTTCGCTTTTGTGGGGGCATATTCGTAAATGGGGATTTTCTGGCGCGCGGCAGCTAAGAGAACAACGCCTCTAGCCATTCCTAATTTCAGAGCGCTGCTGACATTTTTATAGACAAACTGGGTTTCGACAGCTACCGCATCTGGCTTGTAGCGCTCAATTAAAATTTCAAGCGCTTCAAAAATGGAGAGATATTTTTGAGGGCCCTCGAGTTTTTGGGAGGGTCGAATGCAGCCAAAATCCAGGGGCTCTTGCCCCGAAGGGGTGATTTTAATCACTCCGTAGCCTGTAATTCGAGTGCCTGGGTCGATGCCGAGGATAATCATAATGAATCCTTAAATGAAATTCTGATTATACGGTTTTTTTCATTTTTGTACTTGAAAACAGAAGAGGATGTACAAAATCCCTCAAAATTGCTATTTTTCACTTTTGAATAGGATCAAAAGCCTAAGGATTCGGTACCCCCATTGGAAAAAATCGACCCTCAAAATATCATTGTGCGGATGCCTAATTGGATTGGTGATTTGGTTATGGCAACGCCTATCCTTGCAGATTTGAAAAAAGCGTACCCGAAAGCGCATATAACAGCGATGTGTCGCGCTCCGATTTGTGAATTGTTGACAGAAGACCCCAATATCGATGAGCTGTTTTGTTTTAGTAAAACGACAGGGTTTGGTCGGCACAGTGAGAGGCGTAATATCATTGAGAAGTTGCGCAAGGGTCAATATGATCTTGGGATTCTTTTGACCCATTCGTTTTCATCCGCTTGGTGGTTTTGGCAAGGAAAAGTCGCTAACCGCCTAGGTTATGAGTCCAATGGACGCAAGCTTCTTCTGAATACGAGCATCCCTTTGCCAGAGGCTCTTCAAACGCAACATCTAGTCACAACGTACAAAATGCTCTTAGGGCAGCTGGGGATTCCTGTTTCTAAAACAGAACCGCGTCTCTATTTATCAGAAAAAGAATTAACAGCCGCACGCGCTCTTTTAAGACAACAAGGCGTTCCAGAAAAGGCGCTCATTGTAGGCATTAATCCTGGTGCGACGTATGGATCGGCGAAATGTTGGCTTCCTTCTCGGTTTCGAGATGTCACGGAATGCCTGCTTAAAGATCCCGATCTCTATGTTGTGTATTTTGGAGATACGGCTACACTTCCTTTGGTTAAAGAGATTTGTCAGGGGCTGCCTTTTCGCGTCATCAACTTAGCAGGGCAGACCGCTCTTAGAGAGCTTTCGAGCTTAATTGCCTTATGCGACGTCCTTTTAACAAATGATAGTGGTCCGATGCATATTGCAGATGCTTTGGGAGCTTCCGTTGTCGCCCTCTTTGGATCGACGAGTGAAGTGGTTACAGGCCCGTATCGCAAACAATCTGTCATTCATAAACATGTGGAGTGCTCGCCGTGCTATCAACGCACCTGCCCCATTGATTTTCGCTGCATGAAAAATATTGAGGCAGATGAAGTGTACATCGAGATTACAAAAGTCTTAAGTTCTAAGCGCTCAAAATTACACATCATGAATAGTTAATGAAAAAGTTTTTGAAATGTGTTTGGTCTAAGTATGGAATTAATCCATTCGATCGCCTTCTGCGTCAAGCTGTTAAACGCTCTCATAAAAGGTTTTTAATCTGTTGGAATCGGGGTCTCGGCGATATTGCGCTTGGGCTGTATGCACTAACATTTCGTATCCATTCAAAGATTCCCGATGCCAAAATCACTTTTCTCACACGCTCAGATTTAAAAGAAGGGTTTGAAATGCTCCAGTGCGGGGAAGTTCTTGTTGATCCCGATTGGAAGAGGGGGAGAAAAATGGATCTCGATCTTTCGTTAGAAAAACTGGGGCGTAAACTAGAAGAGTTTGAGGTTGTGATCGAGCAACCAGATCCCACTCAATGGTGCATGTGGCAAATTGGCAAGCTTGTCCCTAAGTTGGATTGGAGGGCGGAATGGGATTCCCTTGTGTTGAGGTTTGGGGTCGATCAGCAGAAGATGATAGTGGGGGTTCATGTTGAGACGCAAACGAACTATGGCTATGAAAAGAATTGGCCCATTGAAAACTGGCAGCGATTATTGGATGTTTTAACTCGAGAAATGGGTTGTCAGGTTTTGGTGTTTGGAGGCAGGTCTGAGAGTGTGGTGGAAAGAGATGGGGTGGTGGATTTAAGGGGCAAAACGACGTTATATGAAATGCTCTCGTTGATTAAGAATTGTTGCGATTGTTTGGTCGTTCCCGATTCGGGGGTGCTGTCTTTGACGTACTATCTCAATTGCCCGTTTCCGCTAACTGTGATTTCTCTTTGGGCTGATAGGAAACAGGGCGTATTGAAGCAAGGGGTGGCTTCGCCAAATGTGAAGTTGGTGCATGTTCCCTGCGTGGCAGTTGAGGGGGATATGAGAACGATTTGTGTTGAGGATGTTTTGGAGAAGATTCGAGATGTGTTGTTGGTGAAGAGATGACAGTGGAGGTTTCGAATTTCATAAGCGCGAGTTAAGGGCACGAGACACTTAAGGCGCAGAGATAAGAGCCTCTTCTTATCGCTACCGCGATAAGAAGAGGGCACTCCTCGCGGCGATTCTCGTCCGCGACTGATGGATTGGAATTGAAAATATGAAAAAATAGGTTGAAATAACAAAATATCAGAATAGGATGTATACTGCAGTCGGCCTGAAACTTGGAATTTGGACCGCGCCAAAGCCCCGCGGATCGTCGATCATAAGTCGCCCCATATTGTTAATATGGGGCGACTTAAGATCGATGATCCGCGGGAGCTTTCGCGCAGGTCCAAATCCAAGTTCATGACCGAGTTGGGTATAACACCCGTATGAAAGATTTTCATGACCTTTATTCACTCATTGCATTTGCAGGGTGTCTGAATCCATCTTATACGGATCAGGTGGTTGCAATGGCATTCACCCACAGGCAAACCTCCACCGAAAATCTCCCTGTAAAATTTGACTCCGACTTTATCGATATACTGCAACCTTTATGGCGCGACTATCGAAGAGACCTTTCTTCAAGTCAAACATCGATTTCACTTCCAGAATCAATCCAAGAAGTGATTTCTGCTATTAATTCATGGCTAACACAAAATACGAATTTATGCTCTGCGCTTATGAAATTCGAAACTTCCACCGAAAACAACTTAAGCTCCATTTCTTCTCTCTCCAACAACATCGTTTGAGCCTTAAATCATTCTTCTGCTATGCTCTGATTAACTGTCACTTAATTTAACGGGAAGGATTATGCGCATTGCTTATCTTGGAGCTGGAACGTGGGGTTTTTGCTTAAGCTCTCTATTGGCCTCTAAAGGCAATGATGTGAGGTTATGGACAGCGAATCCCGAATTTGCCAAAACGTTAAATAAGAAAAGAGAGCATCCTAAGCTTCCCCGTTTTAAGGCAGATGATCGGGTAGAATTTACAAGTGATTTAAGGCATGCGATAGAAGGTGCTGAGCTGCTCGTCGAATCTGTCACATCTAAAGGCATACGCCCGGTCTTTGAGCAAGTGTTAGCTTTTGGCGGTGTCAATTGTCCGATCGTGATCACCTCTAAAGGCATTGAGCAAAATAGTGGACTTCTTCTGCCTGAAGTCGTTATCCAAGTTCTAGGTGAGGCACAGCGTAAAAACATTGCTTGCTTAAGTGGTCCAAGCCATGCAGAAGAAGTGATTCATAAATTGCCTACCTCCATTGTTTCGGCGTCGTATAATCCAGACATCATGCATCAGATGGTCGATATCTTTTCGACCCCTTATTTCCGAATCTATCCCAATGCGGATGTCAATGGGGTGGCTTTTGGAGGAGCGATGAAAAATATTATCGCTATTGCCTGTGGTGTGTCTGATGGCCTTGGATTTGGAGATAATACGAAAGCCGCTCTCATGACGCGCGGTTTACATGAAATTAGGAAACTCTCTTCGACGAAAGGGTGTAACTCAGAGACGTTAAATGGCTTATCTGGAATGGGAGATCTCTGTGTGACATGCCTTTCTAAGCTGAGTCGCAATTACATGTTTGGACGCCTCATTGCGGAAGGATTAAATTCACAAGCTGCGCAAGAAGGGATTGGAATGGTTGTAGAAGGTGCCTATACGTGCGTGTCTGCATTGCAGCTCGCTCAAAAGGTGCATATCGAAGTGCCAATCACTCAGGCGATCTATTCGATTTTATACGAGAGCCTCAACCCGCGCGATGCTGTAAAAGCCTTATTGCAACGCGCGATCAAAGAAGAACACTTATGATCCAAGGTCTTAAAGTTGTGACAGCGCTTGAGATGGCGCGCATTGAGCAGTTAGCTTATGCAGATGGCGCATCGGAGAGTCAGTTCATGGACAATGCGGGCAAAGCCATCGCAGAGATTGTTGAGGATTGCATAGAGGATAAGGTCGTCACTTTACTCGTAGGAAAAGGCAATAATGGAGGCGATGCATATATTGCCGGTGTTTACTTAATTGAAAAAGGCTTTTCCGTTACAGCGTGCGCTATTTACCCAACGGATGAATGGAGCCCTCTTTGCTCCAAGATGCATCAGCGCTTTAAAGAAAGCGGGGGGAGGAGCCATTATCTCAATGGAGAGTGTCCTCTTGAGCTCCCATTGCAGGGAGTGATCCTCGATGGTCTAGTGGGTACAGGCTTTAAGGGCTCAGCAGAGGGTGTATTGGCAGAAGTTATCTGGCGGATCAATGAATCTAACTTACCCATTTTTGCAATTGATATTCCATCTGGATTGGATGGGAATACAGGAAACGTAAAAACAGTTGCCATCAAAGCTGATGCAACCATTTATTTAGGCCTTCCAAAACTTGGATTTTTTATTGGGCAGGGGTGGGATCACGTCGGTGAATTAATTAATGCAGATTTTGGCCTTAAAAAAGAATATATCGCACAAGCCAAGGAAGACGCTTGTCTTGTCGATCTCGATAAAATTCACAATCTATTACCAGAAATCCATCGATCTCGTCACAAGTACGATGCGGGATATGTTTTAGGAATTGCCGGATCACCTGGAATGGCGGGCGCTGCAATTTTATCGAGCTATGCTGCCTTACGCTCTGGCGCTGGGATCGTCCGTTTATTTCATCCGGCTGGCATGGAAAATGAATTGTGCAGAGCTCCCTATGAGTTGATCCGGGAAGGCTTTGAGTTAGATCTTGCTAAAAGGGTCATGGTCGAGCAAGAGCGCGCAAGAGCTGCTTTTTTTGGACCGGGGATGGGAAGAGGAAAAGAGGTTGGGAAGATGCTCAAAGACCTCCTTGCCAAAATGCAGATTCCCTGTGTATTAGATGCCGATGCCCTCTATCATTTAGCTGAAAATCCAACATTTAAAATACCAAAACAGTGTGTATTAACGCCCCATTATCAAGAGATGATCCGCTTATTGAACAGTTTTAAAAAGCTAAAGGGCAAAACGTTTGATTGGAGCGATTGTCAACAATTTGTCGATGCGAAAAAAGTCACGCTTGTTCTTAAAGGGGCGCCGACCGTCATTTTCCATCCCGACACTAAACCCTACATTGTGACAGCTGGAGATCCTGGAATGGCAACAGCTGGATCTGGCGATGTGTTAACCGGCATCATCGCCGCCTGTTTGGCTCAAGGGAATGATCTGTTAAGTGGAGCTGTTTTAGCTGTGTGTTTGCACGGGCTGTCCGGAGAGATCGCAGCGGAGGAGTTGACAGCATATTGCATGACGGCATCAGATCTCATCGAGTATCTGCCTGAGGCGTTTTTTAGTTGTTAATCAACTTAATGGAATTAGAACCAACGATGAGATTTGGCGCAGCAGTTGTGTTAATTGCCTTACTTCCTGGAGCATTACCCGTTACAGTTCCTGTGTTGCAATCCACGTTGCCTTTTAAAATTGCACCTGTAAGAGCCGTTGCAAAAATCCCATAGGCAGTACTTCCTGTACTATTTGCTGTAATGGTATTTGAATAGATAGAGGCATTTGTTGTTGAACCTGTAGACGCCAGTGCATAAATTCCAACGGCAGTAATTCCTGTATTACTACTTGCTGTAATGGTATTTGAATAGATAGAGGCATTTGTCGTTGCACCTGCACAACAAGTCCCTGCATAAATTCCAAAGGCACAATCTCCAGGGTTACTTGCTGTAATTGTATTTGAATAGATCGAGGCATTTGTTGTTGCACCTGTAGACGCCAGTGCATAAATTCCATAGACAGAACATCCTGTACTACTTGCTGTAATGGCATTTGAATAGATAGAGGCATTTGTCGTTGCACCTGTAGAGGCCAGTGCATAAATTCCATAGACCAAATTGCTTGTATTATTTGCTGTAATGGCGTTTGAATAGATAGAGGCATTTGTCGTTGCTCCTGTACCAGAAGCCGCTGCAAAAATCCCAATGGCAACTCCTATATTACTTGCTGTAATGGTATTTGAATAGATAGAGGCCTTTGTTGTTGCGCCTGCACCAAGGGCCTGTGCAGTAATCCCAAAGGGAGTATTTCCTGTACTACTTGCTGTAATGGTATTTGAATGGATCGTTGATCTTAAGAGTTGATAGCTTAAGCTAAAGACCTCTATCCCACTGTAGTTGTCTCCAGCATTCGCAACAGTTGCATGGATCGTATTTTGATAGACGATTGCGGCTCCATTGCCAACGATTCGAACAGCAGACTGCCTATATGTCCCATCGAGGAGATTATTTCGGATGAGGGCATTGGTGATATTAAGCGCCGTGTTTGTGGGAGTACCTGCTCCATCTCCGCCTAAGATTCCGTAGCCTGTTGTTCCGCTAAGTCCATTGATATGCATCCCTCTGACTTCGTTGTTATTGGCTAAAGTCACGATTCCGAGAGCGTTCGCTCCATAGCTCAGGAGCGGCATGCCGCCCGTTTGATTTGCGATCCCGACTGTTCCAAGTGTTGTATCTAAATTCTGCCGTGTTCCCGACCCCCAGAGTTTTTGGTTGTTTTGAAGTGTGATTGTACTATAAGCAGCGCCACTCCCTGGATAGACATAGATAATATCCCCGGGATTGGTTCCTGCTTGCGCTTGAGAAAGTGTCGTAAATGGGGACTCATAGGTGCCATTCGAATGGCTTAAGTTGTTGACAAAGAAGAAAGTGAAGGGGCTATTCGTATCGGGATTAATCGCTGTGGTTATGTGGCGCTTAGCGTCGAGGACGATGATTTCGCTACGGTCTACAGGTTGTAATGCGCGCTCGCGAAGGACTAGCTGATTGGAACTAGAGTCTTCTTGGCGTGGCTGTATTCGTGCTCTCAG
>CAMAVL010000036.1 GCA_945861735.1 Chlamydia trachomatis | reverse complement strand
TATACCCAACTCGGTCAGCAACTTGGAATTTGGACCGCGCCAAAGCCCCGGGGATCGTCGATCTTAAGTCGCCCCATATTGTTAATATGGGGCGACTTAAGATCGATGATCCGCGGGAGCTTTCGCGCAGGTCCAAATCCAAGTTCATGACCGAGTTGGGCATATGCAAGAGGTCTAATATGGAAATACCTTCAAACTGGCATCAAAAACTTAAAAGAGAACTCGCCCTCCCCTACATGCAGGAATTGGAGCGTTTTTTAGATAGCGAAGAACGAGAGGGGCACATTGTCTATCCCCCGAGATCTTTGATTTTTAATGCATTTTTACAGGTCCATTTTGATCAAGTTAAGGTTGTCATCATTGGACAAGATCCCTATCACGGAGAGGGGCAAGCGCATGGTCTTAGCTTTAGCGTTCCCTCAGGAATCCGCATTCCCCCCTCTTTGAGAAATATCTTTTTAGAACTCAAAAGCGATTTGAATATTGAACCTCCCAAGACAGGATGTTTAACAAAATGGGCTGAGCAGGGCGTTTTATTATTAAATGCGACACTAACAGTTCGCGCACAAGCGCCAAAGTCTCATCATGGAAAAGGATGGGAGCGTTTTACAGACGCAATTGTTCGCATTTTATGTGAAAGAGCAGATCCTGTCATTTTTATTTTATGGGGAAAATCTGCTCAGGAAAAATGGAAGACAGCTGAAAGCATGAATCATGTTGTCCTCACAGCGCCTCACCCATCCCCTTATTCTGCTCATACGGGTTTTTTGGGATGCCGCCATTTCTCAACAATCAATCGCTATCTTAATCAATGGGGAAAAGACGCGATCGAATGGGACATTTCGTAGAATAAATTAAATAACTAGGTAGTATCATGCGCATTCCTGAAGAATTAAGTCGTTCTATTGAGGCTTTAGTTGAAGGAATCCCTTTATCAGAGCTGAGTCGATCTTCCAAAGAGCTATCTGGTGCCTATCGGGGCGTTAAGGGAGCTTCAGGCATTGCGATGTTAGCGTCTGAAAGGCAGAGACTTGCGTATCTTTATACGCGCCTGCCAGCGACATATGCCGTTATTCATAAAGTGCTTAGCGAGATTTCTGGCTTACAAATCGAGAGCATGGCAGATGTGGGAGCTGGGCCTGGAACTGGAATGTGGGCGGCGGCTGATGTTTTTCCCTCGTTAAAAGAGGTTGTTCTCTATGAAAGAGACCCTCATTTTATTGAACTTGGTAAAAAGCTCTCTATTCCTCTAAAATCGTTTAAAAAAACTTGGGTCCAGGCGGACCTTGAAAAGATTGAAGCAATCGCCCCTCAAGACTTAATTTTAGCCTCCTATTTTTTAGGAGAAATTCCTAATACAAGGCGCGAAAATATTTTTTTAAAATTATGGGCAGCCACCCAAAAGGTTTTAGTCATTATCGAGCCTGGAACGCCAAAGGGATTTGAAGATATTTTGCGTAGTAGAGAGTTTTTTATTGAACAAGGGGCTCATCTCATTGCTCCCTGTCCCCATGCGCGCAAGTGCCCTATTGTAAAACCCGATTGGTGCCATTTTTATGCGCGAGTCGAGCGATCCTCCTTTCATCGACAAATCAAAGGAGGTACTTTAAATTTTGAAGATGAAAAATTTTCTTATCTGATCCTTGGGAAGGAAAGGGGTCCTGAAATTCAAGGAAGAATTGTTCGACGCCCGCAAAAAAATACCGGTTTTGTAAAACTAACAATCTGTTCTAAAGAAGGGATTGAGCAAAAAACGATTACAAAAAAGACAAAAGCAGAATACAAAGCGGCGCGCAAAGCTGATTGGGGAGATGTTTTTAATTAAAAACGTATCTTGAATTGCTTGTCATTATTTATTCCGATATAATAGCAATTGTGGTACAAATAAGGTTCTATAATTATGATTTATAGTGAATTTTTAATTGCCATGGCGCAACTGTCTTTTAGGAAAAAAGCACAGATTACCATTGGTGAAAACATTATTTTTATTGAAGCATCGACATCAGAATCGCGCTGGAAACTATCGACTAAAGTCTTTAATGCGTTTGATGAAAGTCCAGAGATGCTCCGCTCGTGTTTATCGAGTCGAGGCGCATTCACTTGGCAAAATCAAGGGGCTTATCTAAAACGAGACCCCCAGTCTGAATCGATCTGGTTAATGGATGAAGTGGAAATGCCAAGAGGAAAATTCATCCCATTTAAGTATCATATCCAAGCATTTGCTCAAGCGGCTGATGAGTGGAAAGAGACTCTCTACGAAATTGCTCAAGTTAGGGACTGTGAAAGAATAAATTGAACGATTGAGCCTCGTCGGCTTGGCAACAAATTTTTGGTCTTCACTCGCGCCTTGCCTCTCGGCAATGGTCGCTCGCTCCAGACTCAAAAATTTGTGCCGCCTTCTTGCTCAATCGTTTAATTTATTCTTTCACAGTCCCTTAGATAATCGATTTTCTCGTCTCAAAGCCTTTTCTTTGCTATACTCCAGATTTTATACACATTAGTTAAAATCTATGGCTTCATCTTCTCGCGCCTTCCCTCTTTCTTATGCCATTGTCGTATTGTTTGCCTATATTGGTTTTTCTTTGCCACTTCCTCTTTTGCCGGAAATGTTTCTTGATGTTCAAAAGAGCATTTTGCCTAAAGATTACACTTTGGCGCACAAAGTGATTGTCTTAGGCTTTGTGATGGCAGCCTTTCCGTTCGGTCAATTTTTTGGCGCGCCCTTATTGGGTCATTTATCGGATCGGCATGGAAGAAAAAAAGTGATCTTAGCCTCTCTTTTTGGAACGATGATCGGATATGTACTTACAGCCCTATCTGTCACAGCGCATTCGATAACGGGGATGTTTTTAGGTCTTGCCGTCTGTGGATTTTGCGAGGGAAATGTCACGATTGCCCAGTCTGTCATTGCCGATTTAACACATGAGAAGGGCCTTCAAGAAAAGAAAGCTAGATACTTTGGGTGGATTAATATTTTTATTGCAGTTGGATTCATTATCGGCCCTCTGATGGGTGGGCAACTAGCGGATCCCAATTTGGTCAGCTGGTTTACGTTTGCAACTCCCTTTTGGATCGCAGCTGCAATGACAGTGATTGGAATGTGTATCATCCATTTTTTCTCACAGGAAACATTAAAAAACAAAAGCGATCGGAAGTGGAGTTTTGTCGGTTCTGTCTGGAGCGGATTTACAATGCCATCCTTAAAAATCTATTACATTGCCAATTTCTTTCTAGCGCTGGGTTACTTCTCCTATTTTCGGTTTTTGCCTGTGTTTTTGGAGCGCTATTTTGATTTTACGGCAGCAGAACTTGGTTATGTCATGGTCTATGACGCCGTTGCGATGGGGCTTGGCGTCATTTTTTTACTCCCCTCCTTAGCGCGTAGATTTAGCGCAGCGCAGCAGCTGTGGGTGTTTTCGATCCTGCTTGCGATTTCCTTTATCGTTTGCATCATTCCCAATAATCCCTATATGCTCATCATTACCATTCCACCAGCTGGCCTTTTTCTTGCAGTCACAATTACAAACGGCTCTCTTGTGATCTCCGATAAAGCAACACTTGCATTTCAAGGCCAAGCGTTAGGAACACTCACATCCGTTCAGGTTTTAGCCGAATTTCTCACAGGCGCTTTGGGTGGTTTTATGGCAGCTAAAATGACTGCATTGCCCCTCTATATTGGCGCTTTAATGTCCGTGATGTGTGGAGTTGTTTTGTTAATGCATCGCATCCGAAATCCAACACTTAGGTGAATTTCATGTTCCGAGGATCCATTGTCGCTTTAATTACCCCGTTTACTCAAGACAACGCAGTCGATTACCCTTGTTTAAAAAAGCTCATCGAATGGCATATCCAAGAAGGAACAGATGGGATTGTTTTATGTGGGACAACAGGAGAATCGCCAACACTTAACTCAGAGGAACTCCTCAAGATCGTGGAAACAGGCGTTGCATCTGCTAATGGACGGATCCCCATCATTGCAGGAACGGGCAGCTATAGTACAGCGCGTACCGTAGAGGTCACACGCAAAGTCAAAGAGATCGGTGCCGATGGAGCGCTTGTGATTGTTCCTTATTACAATCGCCCAAGTCCGGAAGGCTGCTTCTTGCATTATCAAGAGATCGATCGGGTCGGATTGCCGATGATTATATATCATCATCCAGGAAGAACAGGTGTTAAACTCTCTGCTGCGACACTTAAAACGATTAGCTCTTTAGAAACCGTTGTCGGCATTAAGGAAGCCTCCGGCGATATGAACTTAAGCATGGAGCTCTTGCAAAACGGTTCTAAACCCATTTTATCCGGCGATGACAGCCTCACGATCCCTGTGATGGCATCGGGTGGTACGGGCGTTATTTCCGTTGTTGCTAATCTCATTCCCAAAGAGTGGAAAATGTTAACAGAGCTCATTGCTTCAGGGCTTTTAAGCGAAGCGCTCGTGCTATTTAAGCGCTATTATCCCATCTGTAAGGCGATGGGCCTTGAAACAAATCCCCAATGCGTTAAGTACGCACTTAGCCTCATGGGCAAGTGTAGTCCAGCGATGCGCCTACCGCTGATTGAGCCCCAAGAGAGTACGAAGCAACACATTAGAAGCGTTGGAATTTTTTAAAATATTACCTATCCTATTTATCCCAAGTCATAAAACGTTAGGGCTCAAACGCTGTCATCCAACGGGCTTTTGCGCCCATAGCTTTATTTAATCTCGTAGACTCGCTCCCCATAGAGCAAGTCACTGAACTTGGGTTAATTGGGCACGACGGGATCTAACGAGGGGGGAGCCGAGTAATCGTCTCCTCTACTCACTCATAACCTCTTCTCCGTGCCCGATTAGTATTTTTTCTGAGCCATTTTAACCAACATGGATACTATACGAATCAATAATTCGCGTCCTTTTGTATAAAGAATTTATCCGGGCACGGGCACGCACACGGAGAAGAGGTCTATTCTAAATAGAAATCTTGCAATCTAAGGCTTTCATTTCTGCATATTTTTTGAGAATGGGAGCGACCTCTTCGTCTAGAAATTCCAGCGTCTGTTCGGCGGCGCGTCCTGTGAAATTTTCCACATGAGCAATGGCGTTAAGTTCTTGTCTTGAAAGGCCCATGGCGGGGTCATTTGCAATGCGCTCGAAGAGATCGCAGGGCAGCGCTTCTTCTTTGACTCTTTTTCCTGATTCGATACTGTGGATGCGCAAGTTTTCATGGATTTGTTGCCGATCTTGTCCTTTTTTTACAGCTTCCATGAGGATGTGCTCGGTTGCAAGGAAGGGAAGTTCTTCGTTGAGGTGTTTTGTGATCATTTTGGGATGGACGATGAGATTTTCTGTGATGTTGCAGAGAAGGTTGAGGATGGCGTCGGCTGCGAGAAAGGCTTCGGGGATATAGAGTCTGCGGTTGGCGGAGTCATCGAGTGTGCGCTCGAGCCATTGGGTGGCTTCTGTATAGAGTGGGTTTTGGCCTAAAGAGATGAGAAATCGGGCGATGCCGCAGATCCGCTCGCTGCGCATCGGATTGCGTTTATAGGGCATGGCGGAGGAGCCGACTTGGGTTGAGGAGAAGGGCTCTTCGATCTCTTTAAGGTGGGAGAGGAGGCGGATGTCGGTTGCGCATTTATGGGAGGAGGCTGCGAAACTTGTGAGGGCGTTTAGGATGGTGATGTCTTGTTTGCGTGTGTAGGTCTGTCCGGAAATGGAGAGGGTGCGGCCAAAGCCCATTTTTTTGGCGACGAGGAAATCGAGTTTTTTGACTTTATCGTGATTGCCTTCAAAGAGGGTGAGAAAGGAAGCTTGTGTACCGGTAGCGCCTTTGACTCCGAGAAAGCGTATTTCGTGGAGGGTGTGTTCGATGGAGTGAAGGTCGAGCAGGAGATCTTGGGCCCAAAGACAGGCTCTTTTTCCAACGGTTGTGGGTTGCGCTGCTTGTAAATGGGTGTAACTTAAGCAGGCGAGATGGGAGTGTTGTCTTGCAAAGGTATTGAGATGGCGGAGCGCTTGGACCATTTTATTGCGCAAGAGTTTTAGGCCTTCTTGGCATTGGATGAGGTCTGTGTTATCGGTGACGTAGCAGGAGGTGGCGCCGAGGTGGATGATCCCTTTGGCATCGGGGCATTGTTCTCCATAGGCGTGAATATGGGCCATGACATCGTGGCGAAATGTTTTTTCGAGCTCTTCTGCGCGTGTGATATCGACTTTACCGATTGCTTGTTCAAGGGAATGGATTTGGGCCTCTGTGATGGGAAGGCCGAGCGACCCTTGAGCGCTTGCGAGTGCAACCCAGAGTTTTCTCCATGTCGTAAATTTAAACTGAGGGGAGAAGATGTGGGACATCTCGTGGCTTGCGTATCGGGAGGAAAGGGGAGAGCAGTAGGTGTCCATGGAGCTCATTTTGTGAGGTTTTTAAAGGCAGCAAAAATCTCTTGGAGGGTCTTTTTTTGTTTGGGCGTCGCTTGGAAAGAGGGGGTATCGACTTGGGTTAGAATGCGGCGGAGCGCATTGATGGTGAAGTCGGCGAGGTTTTGCGCGCGTTTATCGCTCACTGAGAGGGGAAAGGTTTGGCGGATCAGCTCGAGGAGTTCATTTTTGGGCTGTCCTTGGTAGTTTTGAATGATTTCTTGCTTTTTTTCAAAGGGGCCTTCTCGGCTGGCGAGGCTGTAGATGGCTTGGCGGGGCATGTCGTCGAGCTTGTTGTGGAATTCGGAGGGAAGGGTGATGTAAAGCTCGTAGTATTGTAAGAAATTGTAGGGGGTTTGTCGATTGCCATAGGTTGCGATAAGCCATGAGCTAAAGGCTCCATCGAGGTAGTTTTTTAAAATAGTTTGCGCTTTTTTGATCCGCTCGCCATGTAGGAGGATCGCTTGGTTATTAATGGCTTTAACCTCTGCTGTAATGGCGGAGAGTTCGGCTAAATCAGTAGAGATTTCTTGGGTGTCATTGCTGTATTGATTGAGGATTGAATGGAGGGATTCTTGTTCTCTTTCATTGAGAGGCATCACGCGGAAGACTCCAGAAAAGCTTGAGAGGTTTCCGCTTGAGGACATCTCGACAAGAGAGGTCATTTTGGAAAGTTTTTCGGAAACTGTTTTAAATCTTTGGGAAATTAGGTTATTGACTTTTGACATATCTCATCCGTTTTAAGAGCTCTTTTGCAAGTGCAATGTAATCTTCAGAGGCTCGGCTTTTGGGGGCTGTTTCAAAAATGGGTTTTCCATAAATGGAGGCTTCAGAGACGTTGATATCGCGTCTGACTTTTGTCTCCAAAATTTTTCCAGGGAAGGTGGTTTCAACAATTTCTAAAAAGGTGTCGTTGCTTTTGCCTCGAGGATTCCAAAAGGAAAGAGCGACGCCGAGGACATCTAGGGAATGACGTTTGGAGATGCTCGTCATGAAATCAGAGAGGCGCTGGAGTCCTTTAATGCTGTAAAATTCAGGAGTCACACAGATGAGGGAGTGGTGGGCGGCGATGAGGGCAGATTCTGTTAGCCAGCAAAGAGAGGGTGGCGTGTCGATGATGATCGTATCGTATTTCAATGGAAGTAAAATATTTTTGAGTCTCTCGTGGGAATAGCGGTCGGCAGCTAAAGCGCCTGTGACCTCGATCCGCTCAAGCCAGGTATCGGCAGGGATCAGGTCGAGGTTTTTGATGCGGGTAGAGAGGATCACATCTTCAATTTTTTTAGTTCCTTGCAAAACGCTTGCCATACTGTCTTGTCCGTCGGGATCGTATCCTAAGCCGGCGGTTAAGTTTGCTTGAGCATCAAAGTCGATGAGGAGTACCTTTTGCTTATGAAACTGTGCAAGGGCAGCTCCTAAATGCAAAGCGGTCGATGTCTTTGCAGTTCCTCCTTTAAAGCTACTAATGGCAATCCTCTTCATACTTCACCTTTTGCGAAATAGGATGTGAGAGAACGATCGGCAAGTTCTTTTTCCAATGTTTCGATAAAGACTTTGAGTTCTAGTTCACCGTGGACGACATTATCGCGTGTGCGCAAATTAATGGTTTGATTTTCCAGTTCTTTATCACCAATTGTTAACATGTAATTCACCTGCATGAGTTGCGCGCTGCGAATTTTTTTATTTACGGACTCATTTGAGTCATCGACTTCGCAAAGAAGCCCAGCTTTTTTAATTTCATAGCAGAGCCTTTCAGCATACTCGGCATGTCTATCAGCGACTGTAATGATTCTCACAGGAGATGGAGAGAGCCAAAGAGGGAATTTGCCGACAAAATGCTCGATTAAGATTCCAAAAAAGCGCTCAACCGATCCAAAAATCGCCCGGTGAACCATCACAGGGCGCTTAGGAAGCCCGTCACTATCTGTATATTCGAGTTTGAATTTTTCGGGAAGAGCCATATCGAGTTGGATCGTTCCACACTGCCAAGATCTTCCCAGGGCGTCGCGGATATGGATATCGATTTTTGGACCGTAAAAGGCGCCATCCCCTTCGTTGATCCGGTAGTCTTTGCCCCAAACTTCTAGAGCGTTTTTTAAGCCGTCGATGGCAATCTCCCAGTCTTCATCGGTTCCGATGCTTTTCTCTGGGCGCGTGGAGAGCTCTAGGCGATACTGCAAGCCAAAGGCTGCATAGGTTTCTTCGACGAGATTTAAAACGTTTGTGATCTCTTGCTTGATATCGGATGGTTTCATGAACAGGTGTGCGTCATCTTGGTGGAAGCTGCGCACGCGGAAAAGGCCGCTCAAAGCCCCAGAGGCTTCGTGGCGGTGCACATGTCCAAGTTCTGAAATGCGCATTGGGAGCTCGCGGTAGCTATGGGAGTCGGTATCAAAGTAGAGCATGCAGCCGGGGCAATTCATCGGCTTAATGGCGAAATTGCGCTCTTCGATGCTGAAGGCGTACATGTTTTCTCGATAATGACACCAGTGCCCCGATGTTTCCCAGAGCTCTTGGCTCATGAGCTGAGGGGTTTTGATT
The DNA here is from genome assembly GCA_945861735.1 of Chlamydia trachomatis. GTDB lineage: Bacteria > Chlamydiota > Chlamydiia > Chlamydiales > Rhabdochlamydiaceae > CAMAVL01. Next base: position 4,026 of record CAMAVL010000036.1, on the reverse strand, counting down.
TCTTGATAGCCAGCTTTTACGTGGAGTTGGCGCCAAAAATCGATCAGGCGATTCCAGATAATCATCCCCTTCGGATGGATAAAGGGCATGCCAGGCGCTTCTTCTTTAATTGAAAAGAGTCCGAGTTTCGGCCCTAGAATTTTGTGATCCCTCTTTTTAGCCTCTTCCAGCATAAAGAGGTATTCTTTTAGGGTCTTTCGATCGGGATAGGAGATGGCGTAAATGCGTGTGAGCATTTCGTTTTTGGAATCCCCTTTCCAATAGGCGCCTGATGTTTTGAGGATTTTAAACGCTTTGATTTTTCCAATATTGCCAAGATGGGGGCCTCGGCATAAATCGAAAAAGTCCCCTTGAGAATAGCCTGTGATTTCTCCATCGGTAAAGCTTTGGATTAAATCGCATTTGTACGGGTTGTCTTTAAAGCGCTCGAGAGCTTCTTGTTTGTTTTTAAAGACATAGCGCTCCGGCTGGTAGTTTTCATCGATGATTTTTTCCGCTTCCTTTTCAATCCGCTCAAAATCGGCATCGGAGATCGTCATGTTTGCAAAATCGTAGTAAAATCCATTTTCAATCGGAGGACCAATAGTGGGTTTTACATCAGGGAAAATACGCAAGATCGCTTGGGCTAGAACGTGAGCTGAGGTGTGCCAAAAAACATATTGCCCTTCAGGGTCTTCAAAATGGACAAGAATGACTTCATCGCCATCGGAGAGGGGTGTTTTTAAATCGCGAAGGGTTCCATTGATTTTAGCAGCGAGCGATTGATTGGGGCCGCGCAAGTTGAGTTTCTCGGCTAAATCTTTTGCTGAACTTCCCGCTGGAAGATCAATTTCTTTTTTGTTATTTGTTCGAATAAGCATAACTCGATCCTTAAAAGATATTTGTGTACTATAACGATTATAATTTAGTGGGCAACAAAATAGAAGGGTAAAATGACGGACGGCGCGATTTTTTCTGAAGATCCTAGCTTTTTGTACAGCTGTTTTACATCTGTTCCCTGGGTTCCCCAAGAGTTATGCGATCGATTTGACCTCAATGAAGAGGCTGTGATTTCTCATCTTTGCGATGCATCGCTCATCCAAGACGGGATCCGCATGCGGGCTTTAAGGCGCGCTCGGATTATAGCGCGTGCGCTCATAGATGAAAAAGGAGATCTCGATAGCACAGCCTTGAATGCATGGATTGCCTTGCTTCAGAAAGAGGGGTATGTGTTTTATCCTGAAGGCATGAGCGACTCTAGCCTAACAGAGCACATGCTTTCCGTTTTGTTGTCTGTTAGGGATTCAAAAGAGATAGGCAAACGGCTGCGCCGATTTCAACTCCCCCTGTTATCTTCTTGGTCAGAAGAGCTCATTTTTCAATCGCTAGGCGTAAAAAAAACTTTAGCACTTTCCGATTTGCGCATCGCAATACTCACAGCATGTCTATTTCCTTTGAGACAAAATGTGGGCTCTTGTTTTGCGACAGCGCCAGCGATCTTGATTCAATCAGAACAGCTTAAAGCACTTCTCGATGATTTCTATCAACTGCTCTTTACAGGTAAGCTTAAAAGAACATTTGGTGGCGTAGAATATGCGGTGCCGTTGAGTTTGAGTACAGGAGCTGGTGATCTGTATCGAACAATAAATGGAGTTCAAGTTTGGCTCTCCCCTGGTTTAATCCTTGGATTTGAGAGCATTGGACTGATCCCTTCCGATCTCTCCTGGGAAAAAAAGGGGGAGAGGATGAAAGAGCTTTTTCGGGGCCACGACAAAGCTGCAACAGTAGAAAATTTAATTCATCAGGTGCTCTTAAATTATTTCGAGGTGACGGATGAAGATTTGAGGATTGCCCGTCAGTGGGAGATCTCTCAGGCAAAGAACACCCCATTTTCTGTATTTCAGCCCCCCTCTCAAAAGGTTGTCCTAGCCAATGAGATGCTCGAAAAAGAGAAGCTGGTTACAAATGCTTTTAAGGGGCTTTGTGATAATGCGCTTTTAAAAGCCTGGGAATTTACACTCGCTTCCTTTTCTGAAGTGAAGATGGAGTTTTCTTCCTGGAATCTCTACACGAGTTTAGGGCTGTATCAAGAAAAACAAGGTGGAATTGGTGAGGTCATTTATCAACTCCTTAATGAGAAGCTTCAAAAAATTAATCTGAAAATTCAAGAAGCGCAAGAGGAATACCAGCTCTCTTTAGATTCTTTAAGAGCTGCCGAAAGGTTGCTAAGTCTTGCGGGTGGAGAAGCGGAGTCTAGGCGCTTACAAGCAGAGTGTCAAAGCAGGGCTTATCACATGCGCATGGCCTTAGAGATGCGCGATGGGGCACATTCTTTAGGCTCTCAATATGCATCGCTTCCTCCTTTTTTGATTAAGCAGTATGAACTTTTCTTCCCTCTCTATTTTCAAGAGGTCTATGATGCCCAAATGCAAGATTGTAATCGGATTCAATACGAAGATAGCCCAGCTGGTTTTCGCCTTGTGTATAAGCACGGCAGAATCGATCCCTCTCAGTGGTCTTTGATTCACAATGAGGCGGAGTACTCTGCAGCGCTTGCCGATTTTTTCTCTGCGACGGAATCTCAAATTGCTTACCTCTGCGATTGGAAAGGAGGAGAGGCGATTATTTTAGAATTGACATCGGCAGTCATTCTCCATGTACAATCCCCCGAGTTTTTGAAAAGTGCTTCTTTAAGGACGAAAGACGCACATCGCTTTCTTTCAACGGATCTCGGAGAAAAGAAGCCTTGGGCCTATACGTCGGGCGGCACGATGACGACATTATTAAAAACTTACTTTTCTCGCCCATCCGAATTTACCGAAGAGAGTCGGTGGGTAGAAAATGAATCGGAGCTGCTCATCTTTCTTTTAGATACGCTAAAAAATCTCCCAGCGCATGTTTGCGATGCTTATCTTAAAAATCCGAACAAAAAAATGTTAATCGCATCCCCCTCTCATGCATTTTTGCTGCAGCCTGGATGGAAAACATTTATGAGAGGCTGGCAAGAAGGGGGCTTTACCTATACATTTGTGCGCGATGAGGTGTTTCTTCCCTCTCAGAAATTCTATGCAGAGATCCGGTTAAATCCAGAGCAGCAGCAGTTTTTATCTGAGGAGTTTTGTAAGAAAATCCCTTTAAGTTTGGCGAATTCCTTAGGCCAAGGTTTTCATCCCATTGGAGATGGCTTAACAGTGATTGAGTGGCGGCGTAAAGTCTTTGCAATGCTCTCTTCCCACGTAAGAGAGAGTCAAATGCTCGCAGATACGATCGATGCCTTTCTCTATAAGGCGCTTCCCGTCGTTTCAGCGCAAGAGGTGAAAATTTATATTCGCCGTCTTTTTGTCGATCTAATGGATGACGCCATGGAAAAGGCGCTTGCGGAGATGAACTCCCAAGGAACTGCTTATTTTACAGCTAAGGCTGTAAAAGATAGAGCCAAGGGAATTTATTTAATGGCACATCCTCGCAAGGCGCTCCCCATCGATCTACATGCCTATGTGGAAGAACATGCGGGTTTTATTGGATTAAGTCCGCCATCAAGTTGTTTATTTGCCGATACGAATTGGGTTGGGTATTACTTTGGGTTCGTCGTCAATCCTGGAACCGGACGACTCGAGCTGTGGCGCTTGAATCGGATTGGCTCGGAAGGGTTTCCGATGAGCATATGGCAGCATTGGTTGAATGGCTCAGATCGCAAGCCCTGGACTGTGTACACGCATCCTGGGGAATATCAGATCTTCTGACCTCAACGCCTCACGGTATCTCGACTTTGCAACTTTTTCTGAGCTCATCTCGCTTGAGAGAGTCTCTCGGGGGTAATTTAAATTCACAGGATCGGCTTGAATATGCCTTCCTGTGAATTTAAATTAGACTTCTTGGTGCGCCACGAGGCGCTTTATTATACCCAACTCGGTCAGCAACTTGGAATTTGGACCGCGCCAAAGCCCCGGGGATCATCGATCTTAAGTCGCCCCATATTGTTAATATGGGGCGACTTAAGATCGATGATCCGCGGGAGCTTTCGCGCAGGTCCAAATCCAAGTTCAT
>CAMAVL010000035.1 GCA_945861735.1 Chlamydia trachomatis | reverse complement strand
AGCAACTTGGAATTTGGACCGCGCCAAAGCCCCGGGGATCGTCGATCTTAAGTCGCCCCATATTGTTAATATGGGGCGACTTAAGATCGATGATCCGCGGGAGCTTTCGCGCAGGTCCAAATCCAAGTTTCAGGCCGACTGCAGTATATCTGCGAGAGGGGCCAGAAAAAGTTACAAAGTCGAGATAAGGGAAATAAATGGAAGAGATATGGTTAAACATCATCTTTTGGATCGTCCTATTTGGGTTGGTCTTTGATTATACCAATGGTTTTCACGATGCTGCAAATGTTGTTTCAACTGTCATTGCAACGCGTGTATTAACCCCAATTACGGCTATTGTGTTAGCGGGTATTCTAAATACAGTAGGCGCCACCCAGATCAGTGGTGTTGCCAAAACCATTGCAGAAGGACTTGTTCAACCTCATTTTACGACTCAAATGATGGTTCTTTCAGCTCTTGTTGGAGCCGTTATATGGAATGTGTGTACTTGGCATCTGGGGATTCCTAGTAGTTCTTCCTATGCGTTAATTGGGGGCTTAATCGGCCCTGCATTATTTTATGGGGGAATGGAGATCATCTTGTGGAAGGGGTTAATTTATAAAGTCATCCTTCCGATGATTCTTTCTCCTTTTTTGGGTTTTTTTCTTGGGTTCATAGGGATGAAAGGGGTGAATTTTCTATTAAAATTTCCACTCGTTAAAAGACACGAAAAAATTTTCAACAAACTCCAAATTGTATCGGCAAGTCTCATTGCGCTAGCTCACGGATTAAATGATGCGCAAAAAAGCATGGGGATTATTACTCTGGGATTGTTTGCCGGGGGCTATATTACGGCGCCGCATATTCCTTTCTGGGTGATTATGTCTTGCGCATTGGTCATGGGCCTTGGAACTGCTACCGGAGGGTTTAGAATCATTCGGACTGTAGGGTATGGGATTACCAAGTTGGAGCCCTCTCATGGATTTGTAGCGGAAACGAGCGCATCGAGTGTGATCTTACTTGCAAGCTTCTTAGGGATGCCTCTTAGCTCTACCCATATGATCGTCGGAAGCATTACGGGCGTCGGATCGGTAAACGGAGTCTCTAAAGTGCGCTGGGACACAGCGCGTGCTATCATCTGGACGTGGTTTTTAACCTTGCCAGGGGCTGCCATTTTAGCTATTTTGGTTTTTAAACTCACATTAAAGTCTATCGAAAGGCTTTCTGGTTAAATTAAGATTTTATTTTTAATTATATAGTTGATTAATAAATCAATTAGTGTAATTATAAAAATATATACACAAACTACTTGAAAAATCGGGGTTTTGATCAGAAGGCTTCTTAAGATTTTTTGTCTGGAGAGAGCGACCATTGCCGGTCAAGCAAGGCTCTAAGCGAAGACAAAAAATCTGGGGTAAAGCCGACGCTATCAAAAACCGATTTTTTAGGTAGTTTGTGTATGGTCTTAAAATAGGCTAGATGCATGCATTACGGTAAAAAAAGAAAAGGTCTTAGCTTGTTAGAGGCAGTAGACAGCCTCACCACCTTATCTGAAATTGATGCCTATGTCATCCAAGAGTCTTTGGAAGAGGTTCTTCAAAATCGAGAGCGTCTTAAGGAAGTATTCAAAGTCATCCATACTTATTTACTTAAATTCATTGAAAAGGGAAGTGACGAATTAAGGGATCCCAATGTGCAACGGGGAATCCATTCCTTAATGGTTTTTATCAATGAAGCGGCTCAGAAAATTGATCGATCAAGTGAGGCGGTTGAAGGTAAGGTTATTGAAAGTATGTCTCAAGTAAGTGAGTATCAGGATCTTCAGCAATTCTACATGAATAAAATTGCCGCTAGATTTCCCCGTGCGCTAGAGTCTTCTGGAGTTCTACTAGAGGGATGGACTTATTCTAAGGAAGAGGATTCCCAAGATGTAAGACGAAAAGTTTTGCGGGATTTAGGCGATGTACGTCAGGACAGAGCCTATGAGTTATTTTTCATTCGAAAAGAAGACGGTCATCCCTTTTTTAATCATCAGTTACTAGAGCATTTAAAATTAGTTGGGAATTTTAATCCCATTTTAAGAAATGCGATCGGAGTGGATCTCTTTTCTCATGTTCAGTTGATACGCGATAAGAATCTTCAGACTGGGGCTAAAAAGATTTTGCATGCGATCGAGCCCTATATGGATGAATATTATAAAGTGGGTCTGCGGTTTAAGGATAAAGAGTTTGTCGGCTCGATCAATAAGGCTTTAATGGCCTTAATGTTAGCTGCCAACAGCCGCAATTTAATGCAAAATACGACAGGAAAAAGTTGCTTGAGTTACTATAATGATTTTCAGCTTTATTTTCGTAAAGCGTTTCTGTGCAAAGAGTATAAATCCTATCTTTTGGAATCAAAGAGTCAATCTAACGAGATCGCTTCTATATTGCTTAATTTATGTCACAATCTTTCAGCAGCTTTTTTTACGCGAGGTGAAAGTCATATTGAAATGGTTGCTTTTATTCGCCTACTGATTGAAAAAGGGGAACATGAAATAACGACAGATGCCCCCACCAAAAGCCCGGTCTGCATGTGGAATACTCTATTAGATGACGATGCAGGCATTCGAAACGTGTTAAAGCAATATCCAAGCGGGCCTCTGATGAAAGCCGTTCATCTCTTTTCTGAGCATCTAGTAGAGGGATTTGATCCAATCGCTCAAAACAATCTCCCCTTCCAACTCTATACATGTATTGGAGATGAAATGCATGTGACTTGTTTGCATGTGCCCTGTCCTACACGTCAGATGCGCATTGGTAAGGCAGAAATCGTCGAAGAGTTTTATGGTTTTCTCTATTCTCTATCTGCTAAAGGTTCTCAGCGTCATCTCTTAATTAATTTACAAGATCACACTTCCTGGGAAGAGCACGCCCGTTGTGTTGCCCTAGAAGAGATTCAGCTAGATGAAAAGTTAAAAAAGAGTTGCTCTGTTGTCACATTGCCAAAAGATGGGGACTTTTATTTACAGACAGGCCCTTATCTAGAGCTTAAAGTCGCTTCAGAGTTCATTGAACAGTTTAAGTCTCAAGTCATAGGGGATAAAGGGTGTGGTTATTTTTTTTCTGCCCCTTGGAATTCCGTTCAATCTAAAGAGTTTATTGATCAATCCATGGAGACGATTCATGTCTCGTTTTTTGGAAAGAAGAAACATTTAGAGCATAAAAACCGATTGGATTTCATCGAGATCTTTTTCCTCTTCTTAATTTTAAAAATGATCGAAACATATAACCCAGATAGCATTAGTTTTACCTGTAAAGATGGGATCGATACGGGAGCTGTTGCGAGTGCTGAGTTGTTTTCGTTTCTGAAAATGATGAATGGGGAAGAGAGCTGGAATAAAGAGGATAAAGATTCCCTTCTTTGGATGCTCTACAATCCTGCTTTAACGTTGAGAGAGAGGGCTGTAGATGGCGCTCGATTAGATCGGATGGTGAGCGCTCTATTAATTGTTCAAGGAGCGTTGGAAGCTCATCGAAACGAGGTCGTCTCTGCTTGTTGCAAGTTGTACACAAAAAATCCCTTTACCTTGACAAAATTACATTAGACTTCTTGCATAATTCATTTCCGTGCCCTCAGGAAAGCCGACGATCGCGCGATAGCATAGCAGCAAGTGATTTACTCCATTCATCGCTCGATGGGGTGTGTCTTCTTTCGGAAGATGAAGCGCCGCCGCAATGTTATCCTTGGAGCAGCCCATTTCCCATGGAAATTTCCCTCCTTCCTCTTTTGCTTTACGCATCATCTCGGCCCAGTACATGGAGGCGAGATCTAGCCAGTGGTAAGGCCATTGGAGCTTTTCTTGGATATCTGAATCGATGAGCTGTGAAAAAAAGGCTCGATCAAATGAGGGGTTTTGACAGATGAATACAGCTTCTCCGCGCACGATTTGATTGCGGATAAAAGAGGTTTGAATCTGTTCTGCAATAGATACTGGAGAAGGGGCATCTTCAATCTCTTTCCAGTTAAAGCCGTTGATTTTTAAGCTCTGAGGATCGCTTTTTTCAAAATCAGCGACATCAATTTTGATAAGAGATTGGAACTGATCAAGAACCTTTCCTGAACGCATGTCCAGAATCTTAAAGGCAATTTCGAGGATCCGATGTTTTTTTGCATTCAATCCATTCGTTTCTGAGTCGAGAAAGATCCCTAGCATATTATCCCTATTTCAAAGTCAATCAGCACAAATTGTATTGTCCAGAAAGAAAGATTTGTTATAAAGAATATTTTTTATTCGCGTCTATTTTTGAGTACACCCCTCGATGCTCTAGAAAGTTGAGTATATTACCCTCAACATCTTCAGATTTGACAAAACTAACGGAATCGTGTTTTAAGCTACTAGTGCTTTCATCCACGGGACTGTTTAGAATTTCAATTACAGAAAACTGATCCTCATCGCCTGTTTTTTTTACAAATAGTGCACAATGCCAATCCTTGTTTATTTGACGACTAAAACAAATAATATCGCCAGCTTTTGGAGTTGTTTCCTCATTTTTAAAGTCGATAAAATGGTATTTTCCATATTTCATTGCATCCGGAATGCGCACATCTTCTTTGCCGCTGTCTATTTCTTTATAGAGAGCTCCAACAGCTTTCCATGAAAGCCTGCCGGCTTCAATATAGGACAGCAAACAGAACTGCCAGCAATTCATATTCGCCTTTTTCTGTGCAATGTCTGTTATGCTCCTTTCAATCTGGTATGAAAATACATCTTCGCCGGCTTCCGCTAAAGCGACCACTTTTACATCTTGGATACATGTTGATGGACGCGCGTGTATATCTGTTGAGTATAAACCTTTTGACTCGATTACATACTCACCTTTTCCTATCCACTCGGTTGCAGCCTCAATTACTGGGCGACTCCCTAATTTGCCATTAACCAATACATTAACTTTTACTGATTTTTGTTCAGATGGAATGATCGGCTTAGGATTATGAATCTTATTTGATGAAACGCTCCAGAGGTGTTTGGGAAGAAAACAACTCGTTTTCTGATCGAATGTGTACTCCTTGACTTGAGTCTTTTCGAAATCGGGTGTGAACTCGAAAGCAATTAGTTCTTTAGAGCTTGAATAAAATAACTTACTTTGCACCTCTAAAACAAATAATTCGGCTGTTTGAGGGATTTCAATCAGAATAGCGCCAGTTTGCGGATTTAGTTGCAAGGTTACTGTTGTATTACAAACTTGCCGACCATTAGGTGAATTCAACAATCTAGCGCAACAACCGTTGTCAAACGCTGCATTGTTAGTCTTTATTAATATATAATATCAATAGACATTAGTTAATGTCAATATAAAAATTAAAAACGATATTAAAATATGATATAGATTCGAAAAATGGAATAAGCTTATTTTATAATCTAGAAAGACCGAACTTTTCAAAAGGAGCCAAAACTCCTTGGCTGATTGCTCAACAAGACTACCCAAATACAGACCTAGCCCAACTTCAACGGACATCCTCCAGTCCTGGAATTTCATAACTCGTTATTAACAAGTCAGTTGCTTTTACTTTTGGTTTTCTTGACAAATCATAACCAGTTGATTATCAACGTTCCATCTCTCGAAACGCGTTTGTAGTGGATGAATTTGCATTAAGCAATTAATTTAAGTTGAGGGAAACGAAGACATAAAGTACTCTTCGAGCGTTCATAGAGCGATTACAGCTCCCTTAAATCCATTCTCCTCCTCGGCCATAGAGCCTTCGACTATGGCCCTCGTCGATCGAATGAATTTAAGTTCGCTATAATCGCTCTATGAACCATAAAAAAGTGGAACATCGAGGTAAAATTTTATTTAAATTTCGTTAGGGCCGGTTGCGTTAGTTTTTTGAATCCAAAATTTTTAATAAGAAATGTAAAAATAAGAATCACAAGCAGGGCGACCATGACCCACCCCATTAAATAGAAGCAGTCATCTAGAGCGAGGGCAAAGGATTGCCTTTCTAAGAAATAATCGAGCTGAGCATCGCTTTTAAGCCCGTATAATTGAAATTGCTTTGCGTTGGCAAAAAACTCCTGGGTCTGTGTCGAAAACACGGTGAGCTGGCTCCCAAGTCTTTCGTGATAAAACACTTCCCGTCTTTGCCAGATAATTTGATAGAGGGATGCGCCAACGGCTGATGCGAGCGAGCGCATGACATGGAAAAACACTTCAGTTGGAAGGGTTTGCATGTGAAAGCTACTTTCTGCGTAGAGTTTGCGGATAGGTGGAAGAAATAATGTAAGCCCAAAACCTGCAAGAATACGCGAAATGACAACCCGTTCGAGATTGATTTCGACGTTGAACATGCTGGTATAAAAACAAGAAATGCCAAAAAAAATAATGGCAATGGCTAGAGGGATTCTGGGGTCTAGGTTGCCAAATTTTTTTTGTGTCACAAAAACAGAGACAAATCCTGCGACGATCATAATCCCTAAGAGGAAACCGAGCCAAATAGGGGTGTAATTCACATAAAGGATCAGCCAATTGGAGAGCATAATGACAATGCCAAAGTAGGTAGCAAAAAGAAAGATGAGATTGAATGTCGCAAACGCAAAAGTCCCCTGTTTTAACAGGCGCAGCTCGATGATGGGATTTGGATGGTTGAGATCCCAGAGGATGAAGAAGAGGGTGGAGAGGAATCCTATAGCCGCCAATAAAACAATCAGATTGGATCGGAACCAATCGAATTCTTGTCCTGTAATGAGAACAAAACTTAAAGAAGTAATACCTATTGTATAGAAAATCCAGCCAATAGCATTGAATGGAAGAGGCTTTTCTTGAGGTTGCACATCCTCATTCTTTAGTTTAGCGCATATCACGAAGAAGATCAAAAAGGCAAAGAGGGCATCGAAATAGAATAAATAGCGCCAATGGTAATCGTAGGCGATCCATCCACCCCAACAAGAGCCAATGATTGGTGAGATGACAAAAAATGCAAAGGAGATCGATGCAAAGGAAACTTTTTTCTCTTGGGGCGTTAGATTGGTAAATAGATAATTGATCACGATGAAAAGAGGGGCTGAAACACATCCTTCTAAAAATCGGGATAGAAGAAAAGAGGGGTAGTCAGAGGCAGAAGATCCTAGAAGAGAAAACAGTATAAAGAGGAGAAGGCAGATGGCATAGAGTTTGACAACTCCAATGCGGTGTAAGAATTGATGTCCTAAAGGGAGGCCAACTGCGGTTCCCACTCCAAAAAAGGCAAAGGCGTAAATGGCAATGTCGTGGCTCCCTCCGAGATCGCTAACGATGTAGGTTCCTGAAAGTAAAGTGAGACATAAGCTAGAAAGAATGAGAAATAAGGTGGAAAAGAAGGTGAAAAACAGAAGGGTTCGCGATTTATTCGTCATAATCAATCGTATTTTCAATGTAGAATTCAAGCGAGGGGTCTAAATTCTCTAAAATAATGAGATCGATCTCTTCTTGATCCCCAATTTCTTCCCGTTGAAAGATCGGCGTCTGATACGTAGGGGAGCCTGCAGTGGATGTGGGGACAAAGTCCCCTTTCTGGTCGTGGAGATCGACAGTTGCTTCCATCGAAAGACCGATGCGCAGCGGGTGTTCTTTGATTTCTTGTGGATCGATGGCGACTCTCACAGGTAAGCGTTGGACAATTTTAATCCAGTTGCCTGAGAGATTTTGAGGGGGAAGAAGAGAGAATGCATTTCCAGCGCCGCCTGGTAATCCTACGATTCTTCCATGAAAAATCACATCGCTTCCATAAAGATCCGCTCGGATTTTAACAGGCTGACCAATGCGCATGTGTTTGAGTTGCGTTTCTTTAAAGTTGGCATTGACCCAGATCTGATTGAGAGGAATGACGCTTAGTAGGGGTTGTCCGGCCTTGACCCACATGCCGACCTGAATGGTGCGTTGAGCTGTTAATCCTTCAGCTGGGCTATAGATCTGACAGCGATAGAGTTGAACCCAGGCATCTCTTAATTTATCTGCAGCGCTCACGACAAGAGGGTGATTTGGGATTGAAGTTCCTTGAACGGCAGCGAGCGCTTTTTCAAAGAGGGTCTCCGTCATTTTCAATCCATAGAAATTAGCACTTAGGGCAGCAACGGCATGCTCAAAATCCTCTAATGAGACGCCGCCAGCATTAAGGACGTTAATTCTGTGCTCGTAATCTTGCGCCGCTTTGAGCAGTTCTGCTTTTTTAATTTCAATATCGGATTGTAAGGCAAAGACTTGATGGAACATCTGACACACCTCACGCACTGTTTGAGCGAGGTTCTCCGATGCGCTCTGGAGTGCAATTTCAGAATCTGTCCGATCGAGTTCAATGAGTAGTTGCCCCTCTTCTGCTAAAAAAGTGTCATCTGTATGAATGGCTTGGATGAATCCGGGTCTCAACGGGGTAATGTAAATTTGGTTCCCTTCGACATAGGCATCATCCGTGTAGGCCTCAAAGCGCCATACAAAAAACCAATAAAAAAAGAGCACAATCAGAAGAAAGGCGCAAATTCCCCAGTAGAGGAAGCTGATATTTTTTCTTTTTTTAGCAAGATCGGTCATGGTGTTACCTCTTTTGCTTGAAGAGGAAGTGTGTATTCTGACGCGTATCCGCCGCCAAGCGCTTTGATTAGTTTAATCGCAGCCACGTATTGGTTATATATGAGTGAAACTAACTTCAAGCGCTTTTGGATGAGTTCTTCTAAAAAGGCGTAATTGGCAAGACGGCTATCTAATCCCTTTTGATTGCGCAATTCTGTGATTTCATAGCGCATTTTAGCATCTTGAACAATGGAATCCTGTGCCTTTTTTTGCAAAAAAATCATTTTTGCAAACGAGAGGACATCGGTGACCTCTTTTGCGCTTTGTAATAGAAGAGTGTTATAAGAATAGACTGCCTCATCAAAGGTCGCTTTTTTAGCCCGCACGTTTGCTCGGATGGCCCCTGCTGTAAAAATGGGTAGGTGAAATGCAGGCGCGAGGCCACCTGTTCCGCTGTTTTTTTGTAAAAGATGAGCATACATGCCGCTTTCTAATCCTAAAAATCCCATGAGATTTACATTTGGAAAGAAATCCGCTTTAGCAGCGCCGACTTCATGGGCGATCGCTTCGACTCGCCAAATTTGCGCCATGAGATCGGGACGTCTAGACAGAAGGTCTAAAGAGATATTTTCAGGAATCAAAAGCGTTTTGACAAGCGGTGGAAGTTTCGAATCGATTGCTAAGGGTTCATCGGGCCCGATGCCGACTAGAGTATTCAGCAAATGCTTATTTTCTGCGATTTCCTCTTGAATGGCAAAGACCCATTGCTCTGCCTCTGAGACATTTTCTTTCGAAAGCAGCGGTGGGAGTTTTGAAAGAAGAGCTTCTTCTTGGAGCAGGTTTTGCAGTTCAAAAACTTGGGAGCGCACGGAAAAGAGTTTTTTGTATAAGCGCTCTCTAACCAGATTTGTTTTGAGAGCAAAAAAGGTTTGAGCGACAGATGTCGTTGTGATTAAAACGGCTTGGGCGTATTCCGCCTGGCTTGCCTTCTGCTCTCCTAAAGCCGCTCGAAATAGATTGCGGTATTTCCCCCAAAAATCCACTTCATAATTAAAAGATAGGGATAGGTTGACTAAATTATTGGTAATGGGGATTTTGGGGTTAAGGGCTCGGTACAACCCATTATGACTTAAAAATTCCCACGTTTCATTTCCGTCAAAAAAGATAAGTGGAAAAAGGCGCGACTTTGCAATGGTTGTTTTCTGCCTTGCAAAATCAATGGTGCTCTTCACTTGTTGGATAGAGGGATTGAGGGAGAGGGCTCCTTCAATAAGCGAATTGAGTTCTTGAGACTCGAAACTTTCCCACCAGTTCGTTTTCGGAAAGTCACCTGTTGCAAAGAAGGATTCTTCTAGAGAATTTTCTGTAGAGGTGTTGAAAGAGGGGCTGCTGAGGATGTTTTGCGTCTGCTCCTCTTTGGACATGGAAATACATCCAGAGAGGATGGTCAGAATTGCAAAAAAATAAGCTTTATTGAAATGCATTGTTTTCAATTTGTGTTTGCTGTTAATTCCTTGTTAGTTTAATTTTCCTAAATCGTCAATGAATTTATTTATTTTTTTGCAACTGCTCATAAACCTGATAATTGGGGTTTTCTTCTTCTACAGAGGTCATTACATCCTGTTGAGGTAGGTGAACTAGACCCGATCGAAGGGCATTTCGTAGATTCTGCTCGTGAAAAGTGAGCCGTTGATTAATGGCGGCTTTTAATACGGGCACCTGTTGAAGTTGAGTCTTTTCAAGAGGCCATCTCGTTATAGGGGATCGATGGGTTCTTTGAATCGCCTCTTCTATAGCAGCCCTTTCGTAAAGAGTCGTTCCATTAGGGTCTCTTACTGGATGACGTATGGGTGCATGTGTAATAGGGCAAATATATTTGCTAAAAACAACGTCTTCATGGAAATCATCGGGAATTAAGTGATATCTCAGTAAATCTAAGAGGTCGACAGGATCAGGCTCTACGACCACAGCTGGCTCAATAGGGGTTTCCCCTCGGGCTGGAGCTTGTCTATAAATTTGATTGATCACTCTTTGATAGATCCATTGAGTGAATGCAGCCATTTTTTTCACTGTGCCAAGTTCACTTGCTGTTTCAATAACCAAGGCTCTTATAGAAAAACCCTCAGCGACTTTGGCTAGGTCGAGGCACTGTTGGACTGTCAATGGCTCATAAGGATCGATTATTGGATTCTCATCGATCGTCAGTCCTCTGTCAGGCATCCATTGTCTCACCAAGCTATAAAAGGGTTCTTGACGTTGGTCTTCTGGCAGAGTGGACATATCCTTATAATGGTATTGAGAGAACTCAGAATTTGCACGAAGAAATGTTGCATATGGAGATACAACGCCTTGTTCAATCGCTTGAGAAAGAGAGATGTCTTGTGCACACCACCTAACCGTTACCAGACCTGTTAAGATAGGCGTCGTAATGTTGCGTGTAGTCAATTCGAGGCCTTTAATAGTCGCTAAAACAGCTTCGCTAGCCCCGTTGATCTGAGCCCCCAAGGCGAATGCATTTACAGCAAAAGGAATCGCTTTTAAAACCACAGTGCCAATGCGTGCGACTCGGGAGAGGATAGGAAGATTTAGATTTTCCAAAGCCGAGCGCATTTCATATGCTATGTTGTTAGCAGTAACAATCACATTAACGACTTGATACGCTGTACTTATATGGATCATTGAATCCTCCTAATAAAATCGCACATGGCGTGTATTAGTAATTCCTGACCTTTCACATATACTCGTTACAGCTGAATCTGAGAATTTGCATGAAAATCGGATTAAAAAAAGAATTTTTCACCACAGAGAAAAAGTTGCAAAGTCGAGATTAAGGCTCCATGTCAAAAAGGGCATCGACATAGGTGTTTGGATCAAAAGGTTCTAAATCATCAAAGCTCTCTCCTACGCCAATCCAGCGTACGGGGATTCCCAATTGTTGGTAAATAGAGAGAATGATGCCTCCTTTGGCTGAGCCGTCGAGTTTAGCGAGGATGAGGCCGGTCAGCGGGGTAAATTGATGAAAGACTTGCGCTTGGTCAATGGCGTTTTGTCCAGTTGTCGCATCGAGCACGAGAAAGGTTTCATGGGGAGAATTAGGGACTACTTTAGCGCAGGTTCTGCGGATTTTTTCAAGCTCTTGCATGAGGTGGGTTTTGTTTTGAAGGCGTCCCGCCGTGTCGATGAGGACGACATCTGCTTTGCGCTTTTTTGCGGCGGTTAGCGCATCAAAAGCAACAGCTGACGGATCGCTCCCGGGTTTTCCTTTTACAATATCTACTTTAAGGCGCTCTGCCCAGGATTCGAGCTGGTCGATAGCGGCTGCTCGGAAGGTATCGCCAGTTGCTAGGAGAACTTTTTTACCATTTTCCTGAAACGTTCGGGCGAGTTTCGCAATCGATGTCGTTTTTCCACTTCCATTGACTCCGACGATCAGGATGACGAGCGGGTCATTTAGGTTATGCTTGATGGGTGTGATGCGAGGAGGTGCATTGAGGATGCTCAAAGCATAGTCGCGGATGATTTTTAGGATCTCTCTAATGTCATTAGTGGGTTTTTTGCGTAAGACAGAGCGGAGATATTCGACAAATCCCGTTGCGCATGTGGATCCCAGATCCGATTCGAAGAGAATCTGTTCGAGATTATCAAAGGTGGAATCATCCCAAGGCTTACCAAAGAGCGCCTTAATCCGCTGAGATAAAGAGGCTCGCGTCTTTACAAGCGCATTTTTAACTTTTTTGTAGCTGGATTTTAGAAAATCAAACATGGGTCGTGTTTTGGTTGAGTGAAAACAGAATGCTATCAGATAAGGAAATTTAAAGTCTTTAGTGTCTTTCACAAAGAATCCACATGCCAAATGGGGAATGAAAGGCAAAGTCGAGTTCAAGAGCTAAGAATTTTGAGAGAGGCGTTGGGACTCTTATAAAATCAAAAAAAATGTTTGCAAATAAATAGCTTTGTTTTAATTTGAAGTAAGATCCCAAAAACCAAGAATCTTAATAACAAACGCCGTAACAAACAAGGAAAATATTCATGGAAATCCCATCACAACCACCAGCTTTTCATCCTTCGAACTTCAATAGGCAGATAGACCCTCATGCACAAAATGCCAAAAACGACCTCGATTCAGCAAGTGCAAACCTAGTGAATGCCGATAGGATGTGTGTGAAGACGGATGGCGGCGCCTGGCAAAGCATCGATAATGCTATCAGCTGTATGAGAACAGCCATAGAAGAATTGAAGGCACTCAACCCTCTACCAAGCACGCAGATCGAATCAATTAATGATACAATAGGGTCGTGTCAACAGGTGGTAACTTGACAAAGTCACATTAGACAAGACTTTTTTTGAGCGTCAAAGCTCCCAGGGATCGAATAGCGCAAATGGGGCTAGTATTGAATAATACAACCCCATTTGCGCTATTCGATCCCTGGGGCTTTCACGCCAAAAAAAGTTTTTGT
>CAMAVL010000034.1 GCA_945861735.1 Chlamydia trachomatis | reverse complement strand
CCCAATAGCGGACTCATGTCTAAATATTTTTTCCCGGTCACCCACTCCTCATGGATTTCGATAATTACTCCTGTCACCAATCGTAGAGCTGATTCCTTATTCGGGAACAACACCGCTACTCGAGTCCGCCGCTTAATTTCTCTATTGACTCGTTCAATACCATTGGAAGTACGGATTTTCTTCCAGTGCTCTTTCGGGAACTGGTACACCGTCAATCCATCCTCAATATTTTCCTCCAGCCATTTGGCAAATTCAGGAGCACGTTTCTGATACCTCTCAACGGCTCGTCGTGTCATCTCTTTGGCCATCTCAAGAGTAGGACTATTGAATATCTCTCGCATTACCTCCGCAATCTCAAGTCTCATCGAGCGCTTCGGGACATAGCCCTGAGCGTTCTGACTCAAATGAAACTGGCACCGTTGCCACGGTACTGATGGGAACACTGCCATTCGAGCGGCCTTCATCCCGGCGTGGTCGTCGCTAACTATCAACCGCAGACCTCGTAGCCCCCGAGATTGAAGGTGCTGGAGGAACTCTCTCCAGTGCACCTCAGCCTCTGAAAGCTTTGCTGAGGCCCCTAGAATCTCCCGTTTGCCTTCGGGAGTAACGCCATAGGCCAAAAGAATCGCCATGTCAATGACGGACTTGTCATGCCGTACCTTGAGATAAATCGCATCAAATATCAAATATGATATTTCTCCAAGTGGCCGGTTGCGGAACTTTTCAAACTCCACATCGAGCTCAGAGGTCACCCTCGATACCTGGGTCGAGCTTACCTCAAGTCCACATAACTTCTCGGTGATGTCCGTCACGTTACGAGTCGATACCCCACTTAAATACATCTCTGCTATCGCAGCCTTTAAGGCTCTTTCAGATCTACACCCTTTCTCTATACTCTTTGGGTAAAATCCAAGACCTCTTACTTGAGGCACAGCCAGCTCTAACGCTCCCATTCTGGTTTGGATCTCCTTCGGCTTGTAGCCGTTTGCATACCCCTTTCGTTCTTCGCTTCTCTCATGAGCGCCAGCCCCAAGAAATTGCTCTCGCTCTACTTTCATTGCCGTATTGAAGAGCAGCTCCAATACTGGCCGCAAACCTTCTGTTCCTTTCCCAATCAATCCTTTAATAATTTGGTCGACTAGGGTATCCTTAATTTGGTCTGAAATCATACGTCTCCTTTAGATTTTTGAAACGAGTTCAAAAGAAGAATGTGATTTCAGACCATTTTTTGCCCAGCGCTTTCTGTCTAAGCCAAATCCAATAGCCTGAATTTACAGAACAGATGTTGCACTACCGACTGCAGTATAGCAAAGAATAGAAATAGACCTCTTTCGAAATTCGCTTTGCTCGAAAAAATCGATAATTTTTGAGCATTTCCAAAACCATCTTTTGAGAGCCATGTGCAAGCACATGGCTCTTAAAAGATGGTTTTGGAAATGCCAAAAAGAACGATTTTAGCGAACAAATGGAATTTCGAAAGAGGTCTAATGTCCCCTGTGGTCTCTGTGGTTGTTTTTCTGTTTAGAGCGGGAGCTGCTGTTTTAGCCGAAGTCCAGTAGGCAAATTTCTTTTCTTTTGATATAGTCGGGGATATGCGACCAACACCCTTCGAAAAACCCCTTATCGTCATTACTGGAGCCGCCGGATTCATCGGATCGGGATCCGTTCGCTATCTCAATAAACGGGGCTTAAACAACCTCCTGCTCGTAGATGATATCAAAAAAACAGAGAAATGGAAGAATCTTCTCAATAAAGGGTTCGTCGAATTTATTTCTAAGCATAGCCTCTTTGAGTGGCTACAGGGAAAAGAGAAAGATATTCAGGCAATTATTCACCTCGGCGCGTGCTCGGATACGCTGGAGAACGACGGGGATTACCTCATGGAAAATAATGTCCAATACTCGATTAAGCTAGCCGAATATGCGCTTACCCATAACATCCGATTTATCTACGCCTCATCTGCTGCAACCTACGGAAACGGTTCCAAAGGCTTTGTCGATGACCATACCCACTTAGAATCATTAGAGCCTTTGAATCTCTATGGATTTTCTAAATATTATTTTGATGTGTGGCTAAAGCGGCACAATCTACTCGATAAGGTTGTGGGCTTAAAGTATTTCAATGTATTTGGTCCGAATGAAAATCATAAGGGGCGGATGGCCTCGATGGTCTATAAAATGCTGCCGATTGCTCAAAAAGAGGGAGTCATTAAGCTTTTTAAATCCTCAGAGCCCGAGCGTTTTAAAGATGGGGACCAATGCCGCGATTTTATCTACGTCAAAGATGCGGTTCAGATGACGTGCAATTTTTTAGAAAATAATATCCATGGAATTTTTAATATTGGATCGGGTCAAACAACGACATGGAATGCACTTGCAAAAGCTTTATTTAAAGCGCTCGATCGGCAAGCGTGTATTGAATACATTCCAATGCCAGAGGATATGATTAGCCAGTATCAAAATTACACCTGCGCAGATATGACAAAATACAATGCAACAGCGCGCTGTCCATCCCACTGCCATTATACGATTGAAGAGAGTGTGGTGGATTACGTGCGAAACTATTTACTTAAAGGGGAACGATGGTAAAACTTAGCGGGATGCTCAGTCGGTTTAGATCAGCTAGAGTCTTAGTTATTGGCGATTTTATGCTCGATACGTATACCACGGGTAAAGTGAAACGGATCTCTCCAGAAGCGCCTGTTTCCGTTCTCCACGTTGAAAAAGAAGAGATGCGACCTGGCGGCGCTGGAAACGTCGTACTCAATCTCCTCTCTTTGGGCTCTAAAGTCACAGTGATCGGACGGATTGGATACGATATGGGAGGCGATCAACTGCGCACTTCGCTTGAAACCGAAGGGGTCGATATTGAAAACCTTATCTGCCAAAAAGGGTATAAAACGCCTGTTAAGAATCGGTTCATTGCCGATGCCCAACAGATTTTACGCGTCGATTTTGAAACGATCAGCCCACTTCCAGAACACCTCGAACAATCCATCCTTCAACAGATCCCTCCCCTTCTAGATAAAATTAATATCATTGCGATCTCCGATTATGGAAAAGGATTTCTCTCGCGCAACCTACTCGCACAAATCATTGCAATAGCACGAGAGCGAGAGATCCCAGTGATCGTCGATCCTAAAGGCTCCGACTTTACCAAATACTTTGGAGCAACTGTTCTAAAACCCAATCAAACAGAAGCATATACTGCTGCAAAGTTCCCTCTCGATGCTTCAATAGACGATGTTGCGGCTTCTCTTTTACGTACAACGGGCGTCGATTTGCTTCTCATCACACGATCGGAAGCTGGGATGTCCCTATTTAACAGCCAAGGAGAGCGCTTCGACTTTCCTGTTCGATCTAAAGAGGTCAAAGATGTCACAGGCGCTGGAGATACGGTCCTTGCGATGATTAGCATCGCGCTAGCGCACAATATCGATATTAAGCATGGAGCTCAGTTAGCCAACATCGCGGCGGGTATGGCAATTGAGCGGCTCGGATGCGCTCGCATTAATCTCTCTGAAATGGCAGAGCGGCTTTTGGAATATGACGTAGAAAATAAGATCTTCGACGAAGAGCACCTCTTTGCGTTGCAACAAGTACTTAAAGGTAACCGCTACATCGTTTTAGGCCTTGAGAGTAGCCACGGGATGACAACGGCGCTATTCCGTCACCTCCGCAAACTCTCTTCTCGAGAGCCCGAGAAAAAAATCATCGTCTACGTGCGCGATAACGAACCCGACGAAGAGTTCATCTTACTTCTCTCTTCATTAGAAGAGATCGATTTTATCGTTTTAAAGTGTGAGAGTTTGAAAAATCTTTGCGAAATCATGCACCCCCATCAGGTCTTTGTGATCGAAGAGGATAAACTCATCGCTCTTGATCATGCGGGCGCGCTTCTCAGTAGAGGTTTGGATACTGTTCTGAATGGGCCTATCCCATGAGCACCCCCATTCACCCTCAAAAAAAAGATGAGCTCAAAGAGCGGATGGAAAAAGCTGGGGTCAAGGAAGAGGACCTCATTGAAAAGTTTATTTTGGGATCGGGCAAGGGGGGACAAAAAGTCAATAAGACATCTAGCTGTGTGTATCTCAAGCATGTGCCGACGGGATTTGAAGTCAAGTGTCAGAAGACGCGTTCAAGAGAGGCCAATCGGTTATTTGCCCGTCGGGAAATCTGCGAGCAGATCGAAAGACAAGTGCTGGGAATTAAAAGCGAAAAGCAGCATTTAATGGAAAAGACGCGCAGACAAAAGCAGCGCCGCTCAAGAAAGTCGAAGCAAAAAATGTTGGCGGATAAAAAACACGTCTCGGATAAAAAGTCACTGCGGCAGTTTCCTAAACATTCGGATTAGCGAGAGCTATATACTGCAGTCGGCATGAAACTTGGAATTTGGACCGCGCCAAAGCCCCGAGGATCGCCGATCCGCGGGAGCTTTCGCTCAGGTCCAAATCCAAGTTTCAGGCCGACTGCAGTATATTTACCCCCTCTTTTAAAAAGAGAGATCGCTCCCAAAAAGGGACATTTTAACTTTGGATTGACACCTCTAGAATCTTTCTTTAGTTTTTCTCTCCAATTTTCTAAACTCTTCTGAAGTTTAATGAGAAAGTAGGATTAATGATCGCAGCCTATGATAAGCTAAATATCGATGCGTTGTTGTATTTTGCAAATAGGATATGCTTATTTGTGCTAGGGGCAGCGCTATGTTTTTTTGTGGCAGTTCTTGTGTTTTACCCATCAGAAAATCACACCGCAGGCACCTCTCTTGAGAGACGGGCCTCTTTTTCTAAAAGCAGCGCCTCTTTTTCTTATGAGTCAATTGGGTCGGGAGCGCTCGCGTTAAATCCAAGCCAACTATCGGGGTGGGTGTCGAATATTGCTCGCGATTTAATGATTATGGCGCACAATAGTCGCCCAGATGTCTCTCAAAGAGAGGCGAAAATCTTGATCGCATTGAAAAATCTAAAAGAAGATCGGAAGAGTATTGTCAGCGGAAAGACTCTTTTTTTAGAGGAGGGAAAGGAGGGGGTTGGATTTTTTTTCACAGATACGCCTCAATCTCTTTGGATAAAACCCATTCTTCTAGATAATGGTCGGGTATTAGTTGAAGTGGGAAGGCGACTTGGCTCTTTAGATGCGCCGCAGAGTGAGGAGAAGGGGCAGTTTGTGGTTTCAGAAACGGGAGATTTTAAGAGGTCTTCCATTTTTTGCTCTGCAGAGCCGTATATTCAGGCGCTTAAGTCGGCGAGATGCTGGGGAAAAGATTGTCTCATTGAACAGTATGGGGGAAGGGAGTTTCAGTACTTAAAAGAAAAGTATAAAATCGAGTGTGGCTCTGGAGCATGCTTTGTCTCTCAAGGGGATTATCTGATCTGGAAGAGAGGGCAATGGATAGAGGTTGTAGGAGATGATAATGTAACGGATGCGCCGATCGCTCAAGTGCTGTCGCTCTCCTCTCAAGGTCTTGAAATTGCAGTATGGGATGAGTCGGGCTTTTATCCAGTCCAGATTTCATTGCCTTTGGAACCTGCAATGATGCATGCGCCCAAAGCAGATCGGACACTCTCATCGGTGCGTTTAAGAACGGCAGCTCAGGTCAGTTGTGTGCTTGGAAAAAAACGGATGATTTTAAAAGCGGGTGATTGGCTACTTAAAACGGCTGCTGGATGGCGCACGTTGCGCAAAAAAGAAGATATTGAACATTGCCTGCGCCATCGGATCCGTGGAGAACTCTTCATTTTTGATGGGTTAGAAAAGCAGCAGGGTAGTTGGTTTTTAAAGGGGAATCTCTTTAATGAAATGAGAACAGAGGTTCAGCCAATGAATCTTCCTATTGATGTGGAAAAGAAAAAAGAGGCAAAGGGAGCGCGTAAGCATCGATCTCCTTTCCAGAATTCGAAAATAGAGCTTTCGTTGGATAAAAGATGAAAAGAAGATGGTTGTTTAGCGCACTTATTGTTTTAGGATCACACCTTTGTTTTGGACAGACCATTGCTGAGAAAATGGCTTCTGGGACTATAAAGCAAAATGAAAACGAAGTGGGTATTGATTCTTTGTTAAGGGAGGTCAACCAAAAAATTGTGGCACTGCGCGATGATCTCGATGGGTGCTATAATCGAGTCGATCGGTTGAATGAGAAAGAAGCGCCGGAAGCGGATTTCTTGGAATTATTGCAAGAGGTCAATCAGATCAAAACGGAGATGCTCGAGCTGGAATCGAGCTGGAGAATAGCTGCTGTCAATGACTCGAAAAAAGATGAAGAAGGCTATGCCTTATGGGATCAGGAAGAGACGACTTTAGCGCAGCTTGTTATGGAATTTGGCGCTTCAGACTATCTCTATGTCGTTCCACCCGAAATGGCAACGATTAAACTCAATATGCATTCAAATATTCCGATTCCAAGGGAAGCTTGGAGTGATGTATTAGAGATCATCTTAGCGCATAATGGAATTGGCGTAAAAAAGATTAACTCCTACGCGCGCCAACTCTACATCTTAAAACAGGATCAATCGACAGTCCATCATATTGCATCGAGCCTGGAGGATTTGGCGTGGATCGCAGATCACACGCGCCTCTTTTATGTTTTTTCTCCCCCTGTTGAGCAGGTAAAAACGACGTTTCAATTTTTTGAAAGATTTGCAGATGCAAAGCAGACATTTATCTATCAGGTAGGGCCTAAAATTGCCATTGTCTCTTCCAAGGAAGAGATTCAAAAACTTCTTGATCTCTACAATACAGTCTGGCAGGACTCCAAGGGAAAGGTTTCTCGCGTTGTTCCTATCACTAAAATGGCCGTTAAAGAGATGGAAAAAATTCTCTTGTCGTTTTTTGGAGAATCCATTGAAAAAAACCGCCCTCCTTTTGGGAAAGTGGAGCAAGAGGGGTTGAGTTTATTTTCTTTGGGCCAAGGCAATGCTCTGATTTTACTCGGGAGCCAAGATGTCGTCGATCGCGCCGAAAAAATTATTAAAGACACAGAGGAGCAGCTGCAGGATCCTGCAGAAATGACGGTGTTTCTCTATCAGTGTCATCATAGTAATCCCGAAGATCTCGCTAAAGTCCTAGAAAAAGTATATGCCTCCCTTTTGTTAGCGCCATCAGAGGGGCAAAAGGAAGTAGAATTCACTTATGCAACACAAGGGCCTCAATTCAAAACACCGGATGGTTATGCCCCAACACCGCCCCTTGTCGTCTCCCCTCCCCCTTTAAAAGTTGGTACCCATGCGACGTTAGAGGCTGAAATTGGACCGGATCATTTTATTCCCGATTTAAAAACGGGAAATTTACTGATGGTTGTGCGGCGCGATGCGTTAGTGAAAATTAAAGACTTATTGCGCAAGCTCGATGTGCCTAAGAAAATGGTGCAAATTGAAGTCCTCCTATTTGAAAAGCGGTATAACAACCAAAATAGTTTTGGAATGAATATGCTCAAATTAGGTGGAAAAAATAAGGTGGAGTTTTTCTCCGATCTCGCTCCATCGGGCTCTGGAGTATTAAAATTTCTCTTTCAAGGAAAAAGCTCTAAACATTTCCCAGCTTATGACCTAGCGTACAGTTTCTTGATGACGCAAGAGGATATTCAGCTCAATGCGGCGCCATCGGTTATTACAGTGAATCAAACACCTGCCACGATCTCAATTGTAGAAGAGATCTCCATTAATAATGGAGCGGCTCCAATTAATACGAATGAAGGAATTGCTTTTGAAAAATCCTTTACGAGAGCGCAGTACGGGATCACCATTATTTTAACTCCAACCGTTCATTTACCCGATAAAGAAAGTGAAACAGGAGATGGCAAAGGATTTGTGACCTTGCAGACGAATGTGACATTTGATACGACGAAAAGAGATCGGGATGATCGTCCTCTCGTCGATCGCAGACACATTGAAAACGAGGTGAGAGTAGCTGACGGACAAACCATTATTCTAGGGGGCCTTCGTAGAAAAGCGTCTAATGACACAGAGGAGAGGATCCCATTTATCGGAGAGATCCCAGGAATTGGTAAGCTCTTTGGTTCGACAAAGCTCACAAGCAATAATACAGAGATGTTTTTCTTTATTACCCCAAAAATTGTTCTCGATCCGGAAGAAGAGCTCATTCAAGTCCGCTCAGAAGAGTTGAAAAAAAGACCAGGCGATATCCCTGAATTTTTAGAGAAGCTCGTTGCCGCGCGCAATAAAGAAAGGCGTAAATTTTTTGTGAATAGCTTAGAGGTTTTTATTGGCAGACGTTAACAAGTTTAGAAGCTTGGACTCTATTGCAGTAGAACTTGGGATCCCATTTTCTTTGGATCTTTCAGAGTATCGTTATGTCAAAGAGCAGGTTCAGCTCCTCCCTTATCTTTTTGTTAAAAATCACACGCTGCTTCCTTTAATGCTCTCAAGCGAGGGGAATCTTCTGATTGCCCACTGTAATCCCTTTGATTTGGAAATATTAGAAGAGGTCCGCTGTTTAACGGGAAGAGAGATCCAAGAAGTTTTAAGCCCTAAAAACATTTTGGAATCTGCCATTGAGCATTGCTACCACCAAGGGGAAAATGTTGCATCCGATCTGTTTGCAAGTTTAAAACAAGAAGAGAGCACATCAGATCCAGAAGAAGAGGGATACGATCTTCTTGAGCAGAGCGCTGAATCCCCGCTCATCCATATGCTGAATGTGATTTTAGCGGAAGCCATTCAACAAGGCGCCTCGGATATCCACTTTGAGCCGATGGAAAAAGGGTTAGGCGTTCGGTATCGGATCGATGGAGTCTTGCAGCTTCGGCACTCGCCTCCTAAAGAATTTCAATCGCAGCTCATCACGCGGATCAAAGTGATGGCAAGGCTCGATATCGCAGAGCATCGATTACCCCAAGATGGACGCATTAAACTCAAAATAGGAGAGAGGCAAATCGATTTTCGTGTGAGTACAGTGCCAGTGGTCTTTGGAGAGCGGATCGTTTTGCGTATTTTGGATAAGAGTAATGTTCTAGTTGGGTTAAATAAGCTCGGTATGCAGGCAGAGATTTTAGCAGAATTTCAAAAACTCATCCGCTTAAGTGAGGGGATCGTTCTAGTCACAGGACCCACAGGAAGTGGAAAGACGACAACCCTCTATAGCGCGCTGTCTGAAATCCATTCTTCTGAAACAAACGTCATGACAATTGAAGATCCTGTAGAATACAAATTGCAGGGGATGGCCCAAATCGGAGTCAATCCCAAAATAGAGCTCACCTTTGCAAAGGGATTGCGCCATATTTTACGGCAAGATCCTGATATCATCATGATCGGAGAGATTAGAGATCGGGAAACAGCGGAGATCGCGATTCAATCTTCTCTCACTGGGCACTTAGTGTTAAGCACTCTTCATACGAATGACGCTCCCTCAGCACTGACCCGTCTTGTCGATATGGGAATAGCTCCTTATCTTCTTTCCTCTTCCGTTGTTGGAGTCATTGCACAACGGCTCGTACGGATGAATTGTCCCCACTGTGTGGTGAGTTACGAGCCATCGGATCAAGAGTTATCAGAGCTTACACTCAAGAGAGAAGAGCTCCATTTTGGAAAATTGTACAAAGGAGTCGGCTGCGCACAGTGTTTCCATTCAGGGTACAAAGGGCGCCATGGGATCTATGAACTGATGCCCCTCACAAGCGCAATCAAACAACAGCTATTAGTGAGTGCCGATGCCCTCGAGTTGCAACGGATTGCTCTAAAAGGGGGGATGATCAGCTTAAGAAGAGCTGGGGCTCTTTTGGCGCTTGAGGGAAAAATAGCATCGAGCGAAGTGTTGCGTGTCTCGCGCAGCTGCGAGGAGATGTAGCGCATGGCACTATTTCAATACCGCGCGTTAAGCTCTGTTGGCAAATCATTTGGGAGTGTGATCGATGCCGATTCCTTATTTTCTGCCAAAGAGCGCTTGCGCAAGCAGAAAATTCTCGTTGTCGATATTTGGGCCTTAGAACAGAAGTTACAAGAATTGCATTTATCGCCAGATGTATTATTAAGCTTTACAAGAGAGCTTTCCCAATTGCTAAAAGCTGGGCTTCCCTTATATGAGAGCTTAGTGACCATTGAAGAAAAATATCAGAGGCATCCCGCCCACTCCCTCTTCCTCGATCTTTGCGATCATTTAAAGGGAGGCTCCAGTTTTTCATTGGTTCTTAAAAAATACCCGAAATCCTTTGATCAGATCTATCTTTCGATGGTTCAAGCGGGAGAGCATAGCGGGCATTTAGCAAACGCCGTTGATCGGCTCTATCAATTGATTTTCCGTCAGCAAAAATTGAAAAAAGAAATCCTTTCCGCACTGACCTACCCCGCTTTTTTGGGCTGTTTTTGTTTTTTAATCATCTGTGGCCTGCTTTTTTTTGTGATCCCCTCGATGCAAGAGCTCTTTGAAGGCAGATCGCTCCATCCGTTAACGCACTGTATCTTAGCAGTAAGCCTGTGGGCAAATGAGCATCTATTGTTTCTCATTCTCTCTATTTTGTCTCTCATCACATCCCTTTGGGTGTTTATGCAAAAGAAAAGCACCCGCTGTCTATTGGAGCAGTTAAGCTTAAAAATTCCATTCGTTAAAACGCTCATTCTCGATTCGAGTTTTTCCAGGTTCTTTCGCGTAACAGCCCTTTTAATTCATGGGGGATTGCCGCTTGTCGAAGCGTTAAGACTCTCTCTCAATGTGCTTAAAAACATTCAACTAGAAGAGCTTGTCAAAGGATCCATCGAAAAAATCATCGAAGGAGAGCGCCTAACTACTGCTTTAAAACATCACGCCCTCATACCCCCTCTTGTCATCCGCATGCTTTCGATTTCTGAAGAGACGGGAAAAATGGGAGATGCATTCCATCACCTAGCAGAGATTTATGAAGAGCTAGTCGAAAAGCACTTAGCGCAATTGTCCACTTTTTTACAGCCGGCGCTGCTGATTATTTTAGGTGCCATCGTTGGGCTTGTCGTCCTTTCGATTTTATTACCGCTGACAGATGTCGGTTCATTTTTAGAAAACTAAGGAATTTTTATGATTCAGAAGAGGAAAAAACAATCCCTAACACTCCTTGAGATCATGATTGTGATCTTTTTGATTGGATTAATTGGAAGTGTGATTGGATACAATATGAAAGGCTCTTTAGAAGAGGGCAAAGCCTTTAAGACCGAGCGCGCACAGGAACAGGTCTATGATATTCTCATGTTAGAAGTGGCTCAAGGAGCTCCGATTGACGAAGTAATTAAGAATCCAGAAAGTTACCTTAACCATTCAGGGATCGCTAAAAAACCTAAAAGTTTGCTCAAAGATGGATGGAATAATCTCTTTGAAATTACAGCAAAGGGTCAAAATATTGTCGTTCGTTCAGAGGCTCTCAAGTCTTATCGGGCGCGCAAAAAAGCAAAGATTAACAATAGTAAACAGGTAGAAGAGATCGTTCAAAATGAAGATTCAGAAGAGTAAGCGCGCCTTTACATTACTTGAAATTGCGATTGCTATTTTCATTTTAAGTTTGATCGGATCCGTTGTGAGTTGGCAGGTCTCACAACTCATCTCTTCTCAGCGATTCCAAAGGGATGGAAGTGATTTTTCTATCCTTCTTCAAGAAGCCCAAGCACTTGCCATCATCCATCAGACAGATTTTGAGATGCGCCTTATTTTAAAAAACCACACATGGGCCTATCAGCTCTTTTCAGATGAACCCCTTAAAATCATTGATCGCGCACAAAAAGAGCTGAAAGAAACCCACTTTGTGACTGAGAATGGAAAAAAATGCAAAGAGCTGACCCTTAAAATCTTTTCATCAGGCAGAATCGAGCCCCATCCCCTGATCGGTTTCCACCGGACCGATCCCAAGGAAAAGGAAGGTGTCTCTTTTTGGATTGATTTACAAATCCCGATACAGATTAAATGCAGTCATCTACGCCCAGTTAAAAGAGGCTCATATGAAATTAAGCAGTCCAGCATTTGAACACGGCGAAAAAATCCCTGCCGAATATACTTGTGATGGAAAGAATGTCAATCCGGAGCTTCATATTGCAGATGTTCCTAAGGAAGCTAAGAGTTTGGCGCTGATCATGGATGATCCTGATGTCCCAGAAGTTGTGCGCTCCGATCGGATGTGGGTCCATTGGATTATATTTAATCTATCTGCCGCAACCAAAATTCTTGCCAAGAACGCACAGCCCGATGGTCTCCCCGGCCTCAATACGGGTGGAGAAATGAAGTATCACGGCCCCTGCCCGCCAGATCGGCAACATCGCTATTTTTTCAAACTCTATGCGCTCGATACTATTTTAAATTTACCGAGAGGCGTCACCAAAGCCGAATTAGAAAAGGCAATGCAAGACCATGTTCTTGAAAAGACAGAGTTAATGGGGCTATATAATAGACGGCTTGACAAATAATTTATTTAATTTGTACTCTCAGGAAATATACTCGACGTGATTGCAGATGTGCAATTTATAGCGGTGTATAAATTGTAAGATCACTTTTCAGGAGGAAAAATGCAACATCCTATGATACAAGAGCATGCAATGTGGATAGCGTCGGTTCTTGGTCCTTTTTTACTTATCCAAGCGTTATGGATCTTGTTTTATCAAGATAATATGACAAAAGTTTTCGCGTCGATCAAAAGCACACCAGCTGTTTTTCACCTTATCGGCTTATTGAATTTCTTGTTCGGTTTGGTTTTAGTTAGCACATATAATATATGGGAAATGAACATTTTATTCTTTGTGACATTGCTCGGTTGGGTATTTATCATCCGCGGAATATTAATTTGCTTTATGCCACAAGTAATGATTAAGTCCATGGCTTATAAATCTATGAGAATATGGGGCATTATTCAGCTTATTTGGAGTCTTCTTTTATGTTGGGCAGCTTTCGGAAGAGGCTAAGCTTATTTGATTTCAGGCGGAAGAAGTCCTTTTTCCGCTTGAGTTTTTTTGATCTTATTGATTAATGGGTGGCTTCCACCAGGAATCGTCATAAATAATGTAGAACGTGGGCTTCTGGTTATACTGCAGTCGGCCTGAAACTTGGATTTGGACCTGCGCGATAAGCTCCCGCGGATCGTCGATCATAAGTCGCAAAATATTAACAATATAGGGCGACTTATG
>CAMAVL010000033.1 GCA_945861735.1 Chlamydia trachomatis | reverse complement strand
AAGAGACTACTAGACCGTTGTATAAACTTGGTTTCGCGAGCAATTTTTTCTAATTCGCTTGGGAGGAAAATTTTCGCCGTTTTTTTTTAGGTCTTTCCATGCGTTAGTGAAGGTGTCTAAGACTCTCATTTTGTTTCTCCGGTTCTTTTGTTTTTTCTTTGTAAAAAAAACAATATGAGGACTGGAGAACTTTTAATCAACCTTAAAGCTTTAAGAATCAGCGACTAACTGGGATGTTGTTAACAAATATTTTGATAGCTTGATGCGTATGCGCACACGGGCACGGAGAAGAGGTTATGCAAGAGTCTAATGACAAACGCTTAGGGATCGTCATAGCGTTTTTTTTGTTCGATTGACTTGCCATCGAACACCTTACAAAAACTTCCTCACAACCCCAGCGCCTTCGCTACAACCGCCACCATAGACTTCGAGTCCGTCGAGGGCGAAGCCTCCAACTACCAAGGAGTAATTATTTATCTGCTCTAAACAACCCATGCAGGTCTGACTGCAAAGACGCTCTTGTTTTTCACCTGATGCCACATACGTTAAAAAGAGAAGCGTCATGGCTTCAAGCCCTTGTGGGAGCTCACAGCCATTTACATCATTTACGAGAGTTTTTTGGACTTCATAAGATGTATATCTGCTTGCCGTTAAAATAGAGTTTGAAATTGCAAATGTATAGGATTCAGCAACAGCAACACCCCCGATCCTTGGTGAAACCTTATCCCAAAAATATCTAAATCCTGGAGTTTCCTGCTCGAAAGCTGATGGGAATTTATTATTTTTTACAAAGTCTGCGATAATGGTTTTAAGTTTGTCGATTGTGAAGTCTCGTGGCATTGTGATGATCGTATAACCTACATCGCCCTCTACTTTCAGACGATAGATGTCTTTTACGGCGGCTTTAGCAGATAAGGCAGAGGCTTTGGCATCAACTGGATTCGTGACTTCGAAGCTTAAACCAAAATCGTTTGAACTGATCCGCAGATCATTCCAAATTGTTCTAATAAAGACGTTTTTGATCCAGGGGAATCTGTATGGTAATTTAGATACTTCCCAAAATCTCCAATCTTCAGAAAGAACTTGAAAGCGTTTATTCACGAGAGCAACTTGAGATAACTGTTTTTCTGTTAAACAATCGAAGATTTTAAACATAATCTCATCAGGGAGTACGTCTGTTTTTGCAACTGTTTCTATCTCTTCGCATCGCCTTTTAGGCTCAGGCTCGCTACTTGTATCTGGTGATCTTAAAATCGGAAGTAAACTATTAACTTTAAAAGTCATTGCATTATCTCCGGTAAATTCAATATTCTAGCTCAACGGACTATTTTTTAGATGAAGTATATACTCGTTACAGCTGAATCTGAGAATTTTGACAGCGTCGGCTTTGCATCAAAATTTCAGTCTTCGCTTAGCGCCTTGCTTGAGCGGCAATGGTCGCTCGTTCCAGACAAAAATTTTTGAGCAGCCTCCTTGTCAAAAATTCTCAGATTCAGCTGTAACGAGTATATACAGAGGGAGTTGCATAACTAAAGCTTTGGAGACCAAATTTGATGATTTTAACGTCGGTTCGGTTTTTCGCAAATTGACATATCCTATTGGACATAGGCGATTTGCGAAAAATCCAAATCCGACGTTAAAAGCGCGAATTTGGATCCCAAATGGAGTTTTGCAATTCCCTTCTACAAACTATACTGCAGTCGGCCTGAAACTTGGATTTGGACCTGCGCGAAAGCTCCCGCGGATCGTCGATCATAAGTCGCAAAATATTAACAATATAGGGCGACTTATGATCGACGATCCGCGGGGGCTTTGGCGCGGTCCAAATTCCAAGTTTCAGGCCGACTGCAGTATAGCTACAGAGGGAGTTGCATAACTGAAGCTTTGGAGACCAAATTTGATGATTTTAACGTCGGTTCGATTTTTCACAAATTGATATATACTCGTTACAGCTGAATCTGAGAATTTTTGACAAGGAGGCTGCTCAAAAAATTTTGTCTGGAACGAGCGACCATTGCCTGTCAAGCAAGGCGCTAAGCGAAGGCTGAAATTTTGATGCAAAGCCGACGCCGTCAAAATTCTCAGATTCAGCTGTAACGAGTATATCCTGTGGAACATAGGCGATTTGCAAAAAATCCGAATCCAACGTTAAAAGCGCGAATTTTGGCCCAAATGGAGTTTTGCAATTCCCTCTACAGGAAGATCTTATTTAAGTTTCTTAAAAAAGGAGCTTTGGTATAAAAGTATTCCATGAAAAAATTACACATCCTACATACAGAGAGTTCTTCGGGTTGGGGCGGGCAAGAAATGCGTATCTTAATGGAAGCTGTTGGAATGAGGCAGTTAGGGTACGAGATTATTTTTGCCGTCATTGAAGGGGGTGGACTTGTCACTGAAGCTAAGGCGATGGGCTTTACTGTATATGAAATCCCTTTTTCTAAGGCTGCCGCTTGTAAAACTGTTTTACGATTAAAGCGGATTATTCAGAATCATGGGATTGATCTCGTCAATACCCACTCATCACTGGATGCGTGGATTGGGGGCTTTTCAGCTCGGCTCATGGGAAAAAAAGTCATTCGCACGCGCCATTTGTCAACGCCCATTCGCAAGGGATTAAATAGCATTTTGCTCTATAAGGGGCTAGCTGATTTTGTTGTTACGACCTCATCTGGAATTTTGCCAATGATCCAAAATCAAGCACGTCTTGGGTTCCATAGGCTTCGCTCTATTCCAACAGGAATTAATCCCGATCGAGTTAAGGTCGACTCTAAAGATGTGGAGCGCTTTAGACGGAGCTTGGGATTGAAAGAGGGAGATATTCTAATTGGGACTGCCTGTTTTGTAAGATCTTGGAAAGGAATTGTAGATCTGCTAAAGGCCGCTGTTTTATTAAAGAATAGAAAAAATCTGAAATGGGTCGTGGTTGGTGGTGGGTATTTTAAGGAGTACCAGCCAAAGGTAGAAGAAATGGGATTAGAGGGGGTTGTGACATTCACGGGCCATCTAGAGGCTCCTTATTATGCAATTGCAGCAATGGATATTTTTGCATTGCTCAGTACGGCTCACGAGGGAGTTTCTCAAGCAAGCCTGCAGGCGGCTTACCTCGAGAGGCCTCTAATTACCACCGATGTTGGAGGCTTGCCGGAAGTTTGCCTAGATCGGAAGACAGGGATCGTCGTTCCTCCGTTTTCTCCAGAAAAAGTGGCTGAAGCTGTGGTTGCTCTCGTTGAGAATTCAGCTCTAAGGAGCCTCTATGGACGTAATGCTAAAGAGCTTGTGCAAGAAAAGTTTACGCTGCAACACACTCTTGATCAGATGGTTTCGGTTTATGAGCAATTGTTTTAAATTTTTATCTTTTCGATTATTCTAGACACTCTTATGATTTGGCTATCTTTACAAGAGGCTAATATGGAAAAAGAAGACTTGCCTATTGGACGTATTGCCTTTGCTAAGGCTGTCTGTGCTGACTGGCTATCTGAATATAGTAAGATTATTTTAAGCTGCTCGATTGCAATCATTGTTCTTATTTTTTGCCTGTTTCAATTAACAAGTCACTTGTCAGGTTTGAAAAAATCCGATTATTTGCAGGCGCAAGCGGCCTTTTCTGTATGGACGGTGGCTTCTATAGCGGATGCTGAATTATTTAAAAAACTCGAAGGGCCTCTTAAAGAGCACCCAGAATTGCAGTCCAAGTTTGGAGCCTTAATTGCCCAGCGTTGTTTAAATTTAAATGAACAAGTAAAAGCGTCTTCCTATGCCAAGGCTTCCCTCAGAAGAACGGGAAAATTAATGGTGTCTCATTATGCTAGTTTTTCTGAAAATTCTATTCGAATCTCTTTAAAAAAATTTCCAGAGGCTTTGATCCAGGCAAAAGATTTAAAAGAGTCGATGGAAAAGGATACGGCATTTTGGAATGCGCAAGATAAGATGATTCATTCTGGACATTTGCTCTACGCGTACAATTTGGTGCGGATCGCTGCTTTAGAAAGAGCTGTTGGGTCTAAAGATGGGGAGGTGTTGGCATGGGATGCATTTCTTAAAAATGCAGGGCTTGCGGGATCTTCAAAATCAGCTAATAGTCAAGCGTCTATGATTTTAGCGGAAGCCTTTCAAGATGGGGAAATTTCTCTGTTTGATTTCATCGAGCAAAGAAAAAAGGAACTTAAAGGATCGTAAAAGATTACTTTACGATCCTTTTAGAAATTATTTACTGGAGTTGATTTCAGATGCTGTAGAGTGGATGTGTTTTCCGCCATGAAGCCCTAAAAGTAAAAAAATCAACGGAGAGAGAAAGATAGCAAGAAGGAGTAAAACGCCTCCAAATACGAGCTGAGTGACGTTCTCTTGTTTAAAAACGAATTGCATGAGTGAGCTGGCAAATTTCCCTACTTGGTTAGGAGCTAGCATTCCAACGATCCCACCTATCGTGCTTGCTAATACGGACCACCATCCGCTATACATCACAAATGTGAAAAAACACGCTAAAATAAATGCTAAACAAAAAAAGACCTCGAAGCGGTGTTTTTTTGTGAAGTTTTCGATTTCTTTCACCGAGATTCCCTCTTTAAATTTTTTGTCTTCCATATGTCCCCTGTAAATGTTCATTCTTCCTTAAATTGCATTGTGGCTATTAAAGTATTTTTTTGCAATAGCATAGAATGTTTGCCGTCTTTTGCTACAGAGTAGTTGATGTAGCCGGGGCTGGACATAGGAAGAGTTTACGATTGATGAAGTCAATGCAGATAATCTGTGTCTCTAAAAAATCAACGCCTATGATGGCTTCAGCCCCAAAGGGAAGCTGTGTCTCGTGGAATACACAGGGGCCTAAAGGACGCCCTCCAACACTTAAGCGTAGTGGAGCAGAGGGTTAGCGAAGTCTATCTTAGCAAATTCGGATTCCTCGCTTGCAGCACCTGATACAGAAGAAGGAGCGTGAATAAGGTTAAGTGTGGACCCCGTATCGAGGATGCATTTTACCATCCGATTGCCGATGTCTGCGTCAAATCTCAAAAAATGTTTGCCTAAGAGGAAATCTATTGAGATAAATTGTTCGAGCGGATATCCATTCTCCCTCAGAGTTTCTTGGCTATCACAACAGATAGCGACGGACTTTTGAAGATCGATGAGGACGACTGTTCCTAAAAATGCCCACCAACCGATCCGTGCTATAAGATCGGACGATTCAAGCCTTTTGTGAGTTCTTAGACTGGTGTCACGTTCGAATTCAAGATGAGTTTCCTCTACAGGCAGGTTCACCAAGGCTACATTTTCGATGTAGAGTTTCGGTATGGTAAACACCGAAGTCTCATATTTCTTTCCCCTAATGCCTGCAAAAAGAACCGTCCCCTCATCGTATTTGTGCGTCAGTTGCTCTAACAGATGCTTGGGGAGGCTGAGCACTCCATCATATCCCATATCTAGTTTTGCCAGAAATGGGATTCCTTCAATTTCTGCTTGCAAACAGGGGATGCGACTATCAGACTCTGTGAGTGTAAATGAGTAGAAAGAATGAGGTGGTAAAGCGGAATGGATTTTTTCATGGTTAGGTGTCAATAATTTAACAGTCCAGCCAATGGCCAATGCGATGAAGCAAATGCCTAGCCCAATGAGCAGTTTTTTTTTCACTCTATTTCATTTCCTTTTTTTTACCAGCCTTCATTTCACAATCATATCCATCGTCTCCTTCTTCCTTGGAAACTTTCCCTTTCACATAGTTACCGTTTTTATCTTTTACTTCCCCTTTCAAATAGAAAGAGGTTTTACCGTGATCTTTGCCTCCTAATTTCATATCAACTCCCGCTTCGGCCTCGTATTCCGATTTGGGCTCGCTGCTCTTGATAATGAGTATTTTTGGGCTCGAATTCTGGAAAGAATATGTATACCCAACTCGGTCAGCAACTTGGAATTTGGACCGCGCCAAAGCCCCGGGGATCATCGATCTTAAGTCGCCCCATATTGTTAATATGGGGCGACTTAAGATCGATGATCCGCGGGAGCTTTCGCGCAGGTCCAAATCCAAGTTCCTGACCGAGTTGGGGATATATTGCGCTGTGACAGACCCCCCCCCACCCAAGTTAACCCATGCCAATTTTTTATAGCAATTCCCTTGAAAAATGCATTGAGGCGCTCTCACGCTCCCTTTTTGGCGCGAATACCACTCCATTTGAAAAGCGGATTGTGATTGTTCCAGATGAAGAGATCAAAGATCTCCTTCTGCAGAAAATGGCTCAAGATCCCAATTTAGGGGTTGCTGCCGGGGTCGGCGTTCTCTCCTTATCGCGCGCACTTGTCGCATTAAAACCAACGGCCAAGTATTTACCATCGTACATGGAACTCTCTTTGCAGATAGAAGATGTTTTGAGCACTCTTTATGGAGAGGAAGGGATGGAGCCTGTGTTTACTTACATTGGAAAA
Organism: Chlamydia trachomatis; assembly: GCA_945861735.1. Classification (GTDB taxonomy): domain Bacteria; phylum Chlamydiota; class Chlamydiia; order Chlamydiales; family Rhabdochlamydiaceae; genus CAMAVL01. The sequence continues at coordinate 6,910 of CAMAVL010000033.1, read as the reverse complement.
GAAACTTCTAGCAAAAGACTTGGCGCTCTATCGGATCAATTAAGTCACCTCTTTATCCGCTATGGCCTATATGGTGAGGGCTTTTTAGATAAATGGCTGATGCAAATAGGGTGGCAGCAACGTGTTTGGAAAAGTGTCTTTAGTCGGTGGACGTTTCCCATAGAAGCTCTGAAGGGGAACCATTCTTGTGGCTCTCAAGTCCATCTCTTTGGATTTAATTATTTGCCACCTGTCTATGTGCGGTTTTTCCATCAGCTCAAAAGCCACTTTTATCAATTCTCTCCTTGCTGCTTATTTTGGGAAGACCTCTCTTCGGATAAAGAGAGAGTCTATCAGAGGCGCAAAAAAGATGCATACGATGTGGAGAGCAACCCTCTACTTGCGAACTGGGGGAAACTCGGAAGAGAAGCGCTCAAGCAATTCGATGCGGGAGAGATGATTACGGAAGAGGAGTATGTAGAGCCCCTTTCCTCCCTTCTAGGATCTGTGCAAATGGCCATTCTAGAGAGTTCTTCAGATTGTTTGAGTATAGAGGTAGATCACTCGATTGCACTGCACTCAGCGCCTTCAAAATTGAGAGAGGTTGAAATCGTATACGATGAGTTGTGTCGCATTTTCGATCGACATAGCAAAGACCCAAATCCCATCTATCCACAGGATGTGCTCATACTCACTCCTAATATCCAAGAATACGCGCCATTCATCCAGATGGTTTTTGGAGCACAAGAGAATCCGATTCCTTATCGGATCCAAGATGTTCCCGATTCCTCTCAAGGAGATGCGCTTTTGGGCTTTTTGCATCTATTGAAGCTCCCAAAGGAGCGATTCTCAGCGGAGTCTGTTTTAAAACTTTTAAAATTTTCTAGCTTTTCTCAAAAATGGAATTTGAGCGCAGAGGATATTCACAAAATAGAGAGATGGGTGAAGCGCGCACATATCCGGTGGGGTTTGAGCCAAGAGAGTCGGAAAGAGATTTTGAATGCAGAATTTAGCGGAGTGGGGACATGGGAGCATGGGATCGATCGCCTCTTGTGGGGTCTTGTGATGACAGCACAAGAGGAGGGTTCGATCATTCCGTGTTCTGGACTTGAATGGAGCGGAGTCGACCTCTTTGGCCAGTTTATTGATATCTTAAAGGCGTTGGAAGAGAGTTTAAGGGTGCTTGGCTCAAAAAAAAGCATTCCTAGTTGGCTTAAGTATTTAGAAAAGCTCGCAGAGCAATTTTTCTCTATCGAGAAAGAAAATGGTTTTTTGCGAGAACTCAAGAATTTAAAAAGCTCTTTAGCCCACTTGGTATCGGAACAGATCCCCTTTGCAAGTATGGAGCGGGTTGTTGCGCATTGTATTAATCGGGGATTTAAGATGAGTCACTCCTCTCAGCTCAATGCAGTGACTTTTTGCTCATTAAATAATCAGCGATTACAACCCGCGCGCGTTGTGTGGATGCTTGGGATGGATGAAGGAGTTTTCCCAAGGCTCGATCAGAAACTTTCCCTTTGTGAGATGACAGAGGCTCCGTATATTATGAAATTAGTCGATCAAGACAGGTATCGATTTTTACAATTGTTTATGACAGCTTCCGATTATTTTTTGATGAGTTATCAAAGGGTAAGCCCTCAAGATCACAAAGAGCAGTCCCCATCGCTTCTAGTCCAAGAGCTCCTCAATTATTTACCAAACCTAGTCACGTGCCACCATCCCGTTTTGCCATTTGATAAAACGTATTTTTCAGAAAGACAGAGTTATTCCAAGAGTTTATTCGCCTCTGCAGAGGCTTACTACGGAAAAAAGAAGCGCGTTTCCCCTTCCTTTTTTGGAAAACCCTTAAAAGCTTCTCAAGATTCCCTTATCATCGATATTGCGAAACTAAGCTCATTCGCGCGCCACCCGATCCGTTTTTATTTAACAGAGGCACTTGGGATCTATATGAAAATGGAAGAGGAGGGAGAGTCGGAAGAGTTTCTGCTGTCCGCTAAAACACTTGCGGCGTTGCGCAAAAAGGCAGTTAAAGAGTCGCTAGCTTCTTGTTTAAAGGTCTTTGAAGCGCAAGGGAAATTGCCGCTTGGCGCTTTGCAACAGGTGGCATTTTCTGAAGTTGCTCAAGCAATGAAGGATTTTAAAGAGTCTTTAGATACTTTTTCTGTCAAAGAAGAAGAGATCTTTACCATTGAGTTTTCTTCTTCCTGCCAAGAGAAATTGCAAAGAAGTGCAAATCATTGGATCTTTCCCGCATTGAGTGTTCCTTTACAAGATGGAAGAGAAGCTAAGATCATCGGAAAAATGGGAGATGTCACCCCGCAAGGCTTGTTATTTCATGGAGAGGATGAGCTGCCCGATTTAGTCAAGAGCTGGCCTCTTTTTTTAGTCTATTTGAATTCAGGCGCTTTTCCAAAACAACTCCTACTTACAAAATGTGGAAAAATACGCCCTGGTCATTTTGAAAACCCCTTAAGTCTATTAGCGGAGTACATTGCGTATTATGAACAGTCTTTGATCGCGCCCTCTTTTTGCATGCCACAGTGGGCGCCAGCGATTTTGCAAAAACAAGAGATGGATTTAGAAAAAGCAATTGAATCATCTGTAACCCCAAGTATGGGAGGCTTTGAAGATGAATGCCTCCTCTGGCTTAAAAATAGAGACTCGATCCCAGATGCAAGTTTGATTTTTAAGCGCGATGCAATCGCTCTCCAATCGCTCTTTGCGCCACTTCTTGGAGGTAATTGTGCAACAGTTTGATATCTTGACAAGAGACCTTAATGTCTTTGACACCCACTTTCTTCAAGCGTCAGCGGGAACTGGTAAGACATTTTCTATCGAACATTTTTTCGTCCGGTTACTGATTGAAAAAAATAAAGCGCTCCTCATCGATCAGATTTTAGTCGTGACGTTTACAAGAGCTGCAACGCGCGAGCTTAAAAATCGGATCCGACGCAATCTTACAAAGACATTAGAGGCGCTTAAATCCCAACAATCCGAGATCGATTATCTCAAAGCGATCATTGAAGAGGGGGAAGAGAGCGTTTCCTTAGCCATTACTCGAATCGAAGAGGCGCTCATTTGTTTTGATCAGGCCCAAATTTTTACAGTGCACGGCTTTTGCCATCGGATGCTTAGCGACTATGGATTTCAAGCAGGATTAACGCTTGATTCTTCTGATCCAGAGGATTTAGGGCATATGCCGCTCATTGCCTTATCGATTAAAGATTTTTTTCGCATCGGGTTAATCCCATCCCATTACAGCACAAGTCAGATCGCGCGCGTTTTATCGAAGTTCCGCAAAGACTTTGGAAGTTTATCGCGGCAGATGAGCGCCCTTGTTGCGCAAGAGCGAGATGTGGAAACATTCCCCCCTTTCCACGCGCATTATGCAGCGTGGGAACAGGTTTTTAAGACAGGCCTACTTATTCAAAAAGAAAAGTGGCTCGCCGACTTTGCGCTCCTATCCCCTTGCTATAAACAGATGGGAAATGCCGATTTTATTTTACAAGTCAATCTCTTAGCTTCCCTTTTAGAAAAAAGGAGCTGCACAGAAGAGGAGTTTGAATGGTTTTTAAGCCAGAAAGAGCTCTTTTTAGAAAAAATGGAGACAGATAATCTCAAAGTGCGCGCAAAATTTCCACCCCAAGAGAAGCTTTACTATCCTCAAAGTATTGAACATTTTCAAAAGACACTCCTTCCCATTTTTGAAGCTGCAACAGATCCGAGCCGCATTTTTTTAAGAATGGTTGGCGATTGTAAGTTGCTCTATACACAAGCGTTAGAAAAAACAGATCAGTTCTCGCCAGATGGATTGCTTTCTAAAATGCAGAAAAGTCTCGACTTTTCCCCTTTTTTAAATAGCGTTCGAGCCAAGTATCGCGCTGCGATCATCGATGAATTTCAAGATACCGATGTGGTCCAATGGGATATTTTTCAAACGCTTTTTTTAAACCATGTCGAGTCGATCTGTTTGGTCGGCGATCCAAAACAATCGATCTACGCCTTTCGCAACGCAGATATTTACACGTATCTCGCAGCTGCCAAGGCAATGGGAGAGAAGAGTCTTAAGTATTTAGACACAAATTTTAGGTCAACGCCCTCTCTTGTAAGCGCTCTCAATCGATTATTTGAGAAAAAAGGATGGATGCGCTTGCCCGCACTGAACACCGGCTTAGAAGTGCCTCCAGTGAAGTTTAAAGGATTACTTCCGGACAAACAGAAGAGCCCCCTCCATTTTTTCATTGCAACGGAAAGCTCTACTGCAAGAACCAAGCGCTGGCCATCTGAGTCGATGGAAAATCAATTTTTTGCAGCGATTGCAGAGGAGATGATCCGGCTTACATTAGATTGGGATCGCTTTACGGTTCTTGTGAAAGATCGCTATCAAGCAGAGCGGCTTTCTGTTTTCTTAAAACAGTATCAGATCCCATCTGTTTTGAGACGCGCTGGAGCTTTAAATGAAACCATTGCCTTTGATGCGTTGATAGAGCTTCTGCAAGCAGTTTGCAATCCATCCGATTTAAGCGCGGTGAAGCAATTTTTAAGTGGCCCGTTCATTCAATGTAGCGCAGATGAAATTCAGGGCGATTTTCAAGAAGAGAGGTTGCAACAGGCCAAGGCGCAGCTCTTGGGGTTACAGCAGACCTTATCAAAAGGCTTTGGACCATTTTTTCAGGAGTTCTTAAAAAGCGTGAATGAAGACCTTCTTTCTCGTTCAGAGATTTCCCTCTATACCCATTTGAGGCAGCTCGCTGAGATTTTAATTGAGGAGGAGGTGACATCGCATATTTCCAATGAAGGTTTTTTAAGCTTTCTCAAAGAGATGAAGGATGTATCTGTAGAAGAAGAGAGCCGCTTTAAAATTCGCCCTCAAGAGGAGCGTGGAAGCGTTCTCATTATGACCATTCACATGAGTAAAGGGCTTGAGTTTGATGTAGTCTTTGCCTATGGACTTATCGCGCGTCAGCTCCCTTTCCAGGAGTTATTGATTAAGAGAGAGGGAAAAGATCTGATTGGGACCCTCAATTGGCAAGATCCCGATTGTGTTAGGGCGTTAGAAGAATTAGATGCAGAAAAAATGCGCCAGCTCTATGTCGCGCTTACGCGTGCCAAAACTGCCGTCTATATTCCCGTTGCAATCGATGAAGGGAAAAAAGCGTTAAAGATGGGACAAACCTCCCCCGTTGAACTCTTTTTAGCAAGGTCCCTCTATCCAGATCTTGGAGAAAAAGAGCTCTATGAGAAGATTCCCACAATTCAAAAAGAGGAGCTGATCTCCTTTTTGGAAGAGAATGGATTTACCTATTCTTTAGTCGCATCACAAGCCCCTTCTTTTGCGCCAGTGGAGACTCCCGAAGTTGTTTTGAACGCTCCCCCGTCTTGCACGATTCCCTACAGGGAGCTTTCCTTATTTTCATTCACTTCACTTGCGACAAAAAAAACAGATGAGAGGCAAATCATTGTGCCTATAGAGAATACCCTCCCCTTAGGTGTTGAAACAGGTCTTATCTTTCATAAGATTATCGAAAAGGTCTTCGATGCCAGCTTCCACTTTCCGATCCAAAAAGAGAAAATTGCGCACGTCGTTTTAGAAAATAACCCTCTCGAAGAATGGCATGAGGTGTTGACTCAGCTCGTAGTTGATATTTTGGGATTGCCTATCTTAGACTTTGCTTTAAAAGACATTCATCCAAATAAGCTGCAACAAGAAATGGAGTTCGTCTATCCAGTAGAACGTGGCTTGATGAAAGGATTTGCGGACCTTTTCTTTGAACATGGGGGTAAATATTATCTCCTCGACTGGAAGACCAATTATCTAACCGATTACTCACAAGAGAGTTTGACTCAAGCAATGGAGAAAAACGATTATTTTCTTCAGGCATCCCTGTATGCTGAGGCTTTAAGGCGCTATGTAAAGCTGTTTGACATGAGACCTTTTGAAGAGTGCTTTGGCGGCGCCATCTATCTTTTTGTGAGAGGTAAAGCTGTTTTACATTTCGAATGCAAATGATATCTGGGGAAGTCTGGGATAAGGTAAGCGTTTGTCTCTCCTCAGGTTGTGGGTAAAAGTAAATTTTCTCATTCCAAAAGTCAATAAAGATGACTTGTGACTCTAGAAATTCCATACCTGCAATGGCTTCGATTGTTCTAGGCAGTTCTGCCTCTCGAAAGGTGAATGGCCCCAAATTATTGCCCTCAATTTCAAAAAGATCAGATTCGGGATGTTGAGTAAAATCAATGGAAAAATGGGAAGGGTTCTCCGATTCAGGATCTATTAAAAAAGAGGATAAATTATCGGGTTCTTTATGAATGAGATTAAACGTGGATCCTGTATCTAATACGAAACGATGGCAACCTGAATTTGTAACGGCGTTGAATTCGATCAAACCATGATTTAGGATCAGATCTGTTTCTACAAACTGATCCGTTGGGTATCCCTCTATTTGAAGAGTTTCTAGGCTATCACAAAATGCAATAATAGACTTTGAAAAATCCAATAAGACATTTGTCTTTGAAAAAGACCTAAAGCCGACCCTGGCTAAAAATGGGGTGTGTTCTGTTTTCGGGGATTTTCTAACGATAAGATCGTGTTCAAATTCAGGATTGAGTAGCTCTGCCGAGAAATCACAAAAGGTCAGTTCGCCAATTTTCATCTCTGGGATTTTATACATTAAATTTCTGTATTGCTTTCCTCGAATTCCAAAAGAGATTTGGGCTCCTGCGGGTAATTTATTAGGGATTCTTTCTAAAACTTCTTCTGGAAGACTTAGGAACCCATTAAAGCCTAACTTGACAAAGTCACATTAGACAAAAACTTTTTTTGGCGTGAAAGCCCCAGGGATCGAATAGCGCAAATGGGGTTGTATTATTCAATACTAGCCCCATTTGCGCTATTCGATCCCTGGGAGCTTTGACGCTCAAAAAAAGTCTT